>CALGEE010000502.1 GCA_937881525.1 uncultured Sphingomonadales bacterium
CCGCCGCCCCTAAACCCCCAACTTGGCCAGCAGCCACGATCCAGTCTTTCACATCTGATCCAGGTGAAAGCTGCTTGAATGCATTTAGGCGAGCCGCGTAGCGAGGGCGATTGGCGCGAGTCATTTCTTGTCAAACAATTCTGGACGATCAAGCTCAATAGCTTCTAAGTGAAAAAGCAATTGGCCCAAATGCTTCTTTGTCGCCTGTCGCGCCGCTGTTGGGTCACGCGCTTGCAGCGCTGAAACGATGGCTTTATGCTCGGCAAGCGTTTCAGCCACCCGATCTTGGTTTGGCAGAATTAATTGCCGCGCTCTATTGACTTGAAGCCAACTTGTTTGGGCCATCACAGCCAGGCGCCGGTAATTAGTAAAGCCTAAGATCAAATTGTGCATTTCGCTGTCTAATTGGTAGAAACCCTGGACGTCTAGGTCATCCACAAAGGCTTGTTGAACCCGAAGATTTCTTTGGAGCAGTTTGACTTGATCATCATTAATAGTTTTTGCAACACGCTCTACGGCAGCGATTTCCAACGCTTCGCGTAAGAATGCTCCTTCTCGAATTTCAGCCATCGAAAATCGAGCAACAAAGGTGCCTGCCTGCGGAACAACATCAACCAGACCTTCAGCCGCTAACCGCGTCACCGCTTCAGATACCGGACTACGAGAAATATCTAATTGTTCGCAGATATCCTGTTTGCGCATGATTTGCCCAGGCTCATAAGCCAGTGATAAAATCGCGTCCTTCAGGCTATGATAGACGCGGCTCGACAAGGTACCGTTGTAGCAAGATAAAGGCGTCAAAGGGACTGAAATCTCAATTGTTGACATGCTAGAATGTTAGCTTGATTTTTTGGCTATTACAAGTGGCTAACAACATCAAAAGAAGAGCCATGAGCCTGCAGCTCGGCGACATTATTTCATCAGGAAACCGGCCCGGCTCTAGATTAAGCTATCTGCCTACAGTATCGATGGTAGAAGGTCAAAAAATGGAGAAGGGCATCCAAGGACTAAGTTGTCAGCACCAATACATCTCCGACTTAGCTCGCCCATACATTCCCTGTCGGAAATGTATAACTTTCGATGCTATCAGCCTTCATTTCGACGGAGAAGCCCGGCTTTTGCGGCGTGAGGTAATACCCGTTTTTTGTGCGCACGGGATCGAGGAAATGATCATGCAGGTGGTCAACATATTCGAGCACCCGGTTTTCCAGATTTCCTGATACTGCGATGTAATCCACAAAGCTCATGTGCTGAATTAGCTCGCAAAGCCCGACCCCGCCTGCATGTGGACAAACCGGGATGTCAAATTTGTCAGCCATCAGCATGACGCCCAGGATCTCGTTGGGCCCGGCCAGTCGGCAACTGTCTACCTGACATACGTCGATAGCGTTAGCCTGCATCAACTGTTTGAACATCACGGCATTGTGGCAATGCTCTCCAGTTGCTACTTTGATCGGTGCAACTGCACGTGCAATTCGCGCGTGGCCCAAAATATCATCGGGGCTAGTCGGCTCTTCAATCCACCATGGGTCAAACTCAGCCAATCTGTCCATGTTAGTGATCGCTTCTTGCACACCCCAGACCTGGTTAGCATCCATCATAAGAAACCGGTCTGGCCCAATTTCGCTCCGAATAATCGCTGCGC
>CALGEE010000503.1 GCA_937881525.1 uncultured Sphingomonadales bacterium
GATGTCTTGGATTGTAAAATTGAAGCTGAAAATAAAATTCCAACCGACACGCAATTTGGGACCACTCCTAGATATACGTCACCAGTCAGCTGTAATACTTACGGCATGATAGGTGGGATGAATTATAGTGGGTCAACTTTTTGCTCTGGCGTCTGCTCTGCCTGACAGTAGTCGGCGGGAAATAGCGCCCCATTGGTGCAATGTGCAGCGAACGGCAGGAAAAAGCCCAGAGTGACAGAAGTCTTAGTAACACTTTTCGCAAGAACAGCAGGTTGGGCTAAGATCAATGCCAATAGATAATCTCTGAACAATACTAAACCAAAGTTTGCTGTTACCCCCACGTTAGCTTCTGCGTGATGTTGCCGCTTGCGCAAAATCTACAACGGGTCTAGCGTGATTCCATGAGACCAGATCTTACACATTTTCAGTTGGGATGGCGGGCCATTGGCGCGCCATACGGCAAGACGCAGGAATGGTGGCCGCCGCCCTGTCGTTGATCTTTCTATCTGCGATCAACACTCAAAATGAATAGGACTGATGATGACCATTAACAATCTTTTGGTCCGCGCCGACACGCTTGTCGTGACTTGGGCGGACAACACTACAACTTCCTTTCCAACCATCTGGCTGCGGGACAATTGCCCATCCGGGCTTCACCCCCAAACACACGAGCGGCTGCTTGATCTGCTTGCCCTTGATGCGGTCCCTGTGCTGACTTCGGCTACGCTCGACAGCGGTCATGTCCTCCTTGGATATGAAGACAGTCACGTTAGCCGGATTGCTGTTTCCATGCTGAGCGCGCATCACCCCGGCAAGCGCGCAGCTGACCCTGCCGCCATCGCGCCGCAACTCTGGCGCTCGGAGATGACTGCCATCACGGTTCCACGCTACGGCGCGGCGCATATCATGGCGGACTATAGCGCCCTGAACACTTGGATGTATGACACGGCACGCTATGGCCTGACGATTGTGGATCATCTGGATGATCGCACCAGCGCGGGTGTCGATGTAGCCCAACGCATCGGTTTTCTGCGGGAAACCAATTTTGGCACCACCTTCGAGGTGATCAACAAGCCCGATCCGAACAATTTGGCCTATACTTCTGTCGCCTTGCCGCTGCACACGGATTTGCCCAACCAAGAGGTGCCTCCCGGCTATCAGTTTTTGCATTGTCTGGCGAACGAGGCAAAAGGCGGCGGCTCGCTCTTTGCCGACGGCTTTGCGATGGCCGAAGACCTGCGCGCCGAAGACCCGGAGGCGTTTCGCTTGTTGTGTGAAGTTCACATTCCTTTCCGCTTTCACGATCGTGATGCCGATATTCGGGTGCATGAACCTGTGATCACGCTCAACCAGTCAGGTGAGGTGATCGAAATTCGCTATAATGCGCATCTGGCAGGGATTTTTGATATGCCTGCCGATATTATGGCCGACTATTATCGTGCCTATCGCGCCTTTATGGCCAAAACGCGGGACGCGAAATACCGCCTCGTTTTCAGGTTGAAAGCCGGCGAAATGGTCGTCTTCGACAACCGCCGCGTCTTGCATGGCCGCGACTCCTTCGATCCTTCGACGGGTTTCCGGCATCTACATGGGTGTTATGTAGACCGCGGCGAATTTGCCTCGCGTTTGCGGATGCTGGCGCACACCGTCAGCGCAGCCAAGGCAGCTTGATCCATCACGCTGGAATAAGCGGCGTCCCTGCGAATACTGCGCGGGGGCGCACCACTCAAAGCACACAAAAATTTGCAACAATTAGTCAGATATCCGCTTTGCCGCTTAAGCTGATCGCCGGAAGCAACCGCCGACGGCGTTACAGCCCGCGGCAGCTTTGTCCGCAAAGCAGACCTCTATGCAAAGCGCAGCGAGAGTCCTTCCGCCCTTCGTGTCTGACTGCGCTTACGACTCAAACCCGACGTTGGCGCATTATGCGCCTTTCGACAGGTGATCAGCCTGAAACGAACATTGAACAGGTTGCGAATTGGCAGCCTCGACGCTAGAAATTCCCGAAATCGTCGGGAGAAGTTTGATGGGCCAATCAGATCAAGCGCTTGATCGCCTAAACGAGTTGCTGCATGCGCTGCCCGGCGAGAACATGCCCATGACGCTTAGCGAACTTGATGGCTATGTGACCGGCATTCTGGCTTGCAGTGAGATGATCGCGCCCTCGGAATGGCTGCCCCATGTCTGGGGTGAAACCGGCGAGGCAAACTTTTCCGACCTTAAGGCCGCCGAAGAAATAGCCAAAGCCCATGATGCTAAGTTTCAGTTCCTTGTGCGTGAGAACGACGTGGAACTAGAAGGGGCGAGGTTCCTCATGTACCAGAAACGTCGTGTTGAGATAAACGCCATGACAACGGGGGAGATACTGGAACTTATCGAAAGGGCCTTTGAGGAACATGCAACCAAAGTCTTGCCTGACCAACTTCACTTGGAGGGTGCTTGGAAAGAACAGCTACTTTCGGCACACCTTGAAAAGGTTGAAGCCAAAATGCGAGACGAATTGATTTCACATGAAATGCCAGAAAACTTGATGGAAGACGTTGAGGCAATCCTCAAAGAAAACCCAAGCAAGTCTTGGGACCAAGCGGTTCGAGAAGTGGCGGGAAGAACCTTGGTGTGAAGTTAGAGATAGCTAGTTGACTGGCCTTCACACGGCATCACACATTTCTATTTTGTTGTTATATTCCTGATGGATACCATCTTTAGGCCAATAAATACCTTCTCAGCGAAAAACGACCGGGAAGTAATTTCTTATCTTGGGAACATAAGGGGAAACCAGCGGAGGCAAATCCTTCTCAGGATAATCT
>CALGEE010000504.1 GCA_937881525.1 uncultured Sphingomonadales bacterium
CCAGTTCGATTTTGGCAAGGCCGATTTGCTGGCACATCCGGACGGGCTGATCATGACCGCTAACGCTGAAAACCCCGAAGATTTGGCACGGCTGCAACGTGTCCTTGCCTTACACCTTGAACGCTTCGCCTTTCGCGAAGACCTGATTTTTGAATGGAGACCCTGACATGGCAACACTTGGCGAAGACCTTATCGGGACGAGCGACACAGCCCCTTTCTTTTTGGTAGCCAACGCGGATGAGGTGTCAATTGATGCGCCTGAAAACCGCTTGGGCGATGCGGTGCGCACATGGATGCGATCGCTTTCGGGGTTCCAGAAGGAAGCCTTGGTGCGCTCCTCGAAAACGGGCCTTACTTGGCGTCTTGTCTCGGACGAAGGACCCTATTTGAACGGGCACGATAAAGCGCCTTGCCCGCTGGCGTTTTTGTCGACAGGCATGGCAGCCAGTTATCTTAATGAAATTACAGCGCTGGCTGAACAGCGCGGTGTCGAACTTCGTAAACTGAGGCTTATTCAGAACAATTATTACACCATGAAAGGGTCGATGCCAAAACGCACAATGGTTGGCGGGGCAGAGCCGATCGAATTGGAAGTTGAGGTCGATTGCGATCTTGATGACGCAGCGCTAACCAGTCTTTTGATGGATGCGGTCTCTGCGTCGCCTTTGAATGGCTTGATGCGCGGACAGCTTGATAGCCTCTTCAAGCTGTCAAAGAACGGCAAGGAAATTCCAACGGCGAAGGCGTCTGAATTGGGCGGGGCGATTTTCCCCGATCCCGGCAATCATTTTGCTAAAGCAAAGCCGATCGAAAGTAACGTCGAACTTGTCGGTGCAGTTGGCCCGACCCCAAAGAAGGATGTTCCGCAAGGCACGGCAACAAATGCAGGTAGCTTGGCGGACGAGCAGAACCGGCGTTTAAACATCGGTGCAATTGCGATGCTGCGTGAGGACGGTTTGAAAGATCTGCAACAAATGCAGTATTCGCCATGGGGCACATCGTTTCGTATTATGAGCAGTGAAGATGGCCGCGCGCCAGATGCGAACACGTTGATCAGTGCAGGCATTGCATTCTGCTTTATGACCCAGTTCGGGCGTTTTGCATCGATGTTAAAACTTGACCTGCCAGATTACCGCATCGTACAAGACACTCATTTTTCGCTTGGTGGCGCATCTGGCAAAACAGGCAAAGCGGGCTCTGCGGATCCAATTGAAACGCATTGCTATCTAGAAACCTCCGAAGCCGATGATGTGGCGCAAGAGATGCTGGATATGTCTGAAACCACGTGCTTTCTGCACGCGTTCTGCCGCACGGAAATGAAAACTAAACTCAAGATTACGCGCGTTTAAGCGCTGGCGAGGAGCCTCAAATGGATGACCTACTTCTAGACAAACTCGCGCTGCGAGAGTTGATCGATAACTGGGCGATCTGGCGTGATGCTGGTTTCTGGGAAAAGTTCCGCACTGTTTGGCACGACGATGGCCGGATGATGGCCACTTGGACCCAAGGCACAGCAGATGAGTTCATCGAGATGAACAAGCAAGGCTGGGCAAAGGGCGTGTCCATCCTGCATTTTCTTGGCGGTTTTACCTGTGAGGTTGAAGGCAATCGCGCAATCACGCAAACCAAGATGACGATCTCGCAGCGCGGTGAAGTGCACGGCGTTCTTGTTGATGTGGTCTGTACGGGCCGCTTTTATGATTTCTTAGAGAAGCGGGATAGTAAATGGGGGATGTGCCTGCGCCAACCGATCTATGAAAAGGACCGCATGGATCCTGTTCAGCCTGGTGCGTCGGTGGATCTTGATCCTGCAGTTCTTGAAGCGTTTCCGGTCGGTTATCGCCACCTTGCGTACCTTCAATCGCAAGTCGGATACCCTGTGAAAAAGGATATGCCGGGTCTAAAGGGACCTGAAGTCGATATGCTTTATGCGACTGGACCTGATTGGTTGGCTGGCAAGCAAATAAATTGGGCGGGACATAGCTGGGGATAAACCTCTCCGCTCCAAGCAAGGATTTCCAATATGCGCAACGTAACCAAGCACAACATTACCGACGCCTTTGCAGGCTATATCAGCAAAGATACTGACCCTCGCATCGCACAGGTAATGACCTCTTTGGCTAAGCACCTGCATGCTTTCGTGAATGAAGTGCAGTTGACTCATGGGGAGTGGCAAAAGGGTATCGAGATGCTTGAATGGGCCGGTGATATCTCTGACAAAGAACGCCATGAGATGGTGCTGCTGAGCGATCTGCTTGGCGTGTCCTCCTTGGTGGATTTGGTCAATACTGTTCCCAAAGGAACGTCCTCGTCGGTGCTTGGCCCGTTTCACATATCGGGCGCACCAGCGATCCCCTTCGGGCATGATATGAAGCGACACTATGACGGTCCGCTTTTGCTTGCCCAAGGGACGGTCAAGAATATGCGCGGCGAACCGATTGGAGGGGCGAGCATCGACATCTGGCAAACTGCGCCGAACGGTTTGTACTCTAGTCAGGATCCAGAGCAGGACACCTATTCCTTCCATGGCATCCAGACAGTGCGGGACGATGGGCGATACGGCTTTACCACCGCAAAACCAATTAGCTACGAGGTGCCGACCGATGGGCCAGCGGGCGCATTACTTGCCGCTACAGGGCGACATGCTTGGCGTCCCTCGCATCTGCACTTCATAATCAAAGCTGAGGGCTATCGCACGCTTGTGTCAGAAATTTTTGCAGCAGAAGATCCCTATTTGGATCAGGATGCGGTTTTTGGCGTGCGCGAAGATCTGGTG
>CALGEE010000505.1 GCA_937881525.1 uncultured Sphingomonadales bacterium
AAGCCGATAGCGCCGTTCACCACAAGTATGGCGCCCTTGGGCAATTGAATGCCTTGGTGAATATGCGCTTCCGTCAGTTCGATACGCATGTCCTGTTGCTCATCTGCAGGCAAAATAGGCTCTGGTGCCGCGGTTTGTGCCGCCTGCTCTTCTTCCTTGGGTGCAGCCGGCGCTTCCACGGGGGCTGCCTCGACATTTGTGTTACGGTTCAGCAAGGCGGCGAGCGTAATCGCGCCGTCTGCAGGCTTGCCAAGGCGGCACGCAATTGTCCGCGCGCGCAGCACATCGATCCGGGCTCTTTGGATCGCCAATCGTGTTGGGACATGTGCCGTGTCACGCAGCATCTGGGACAGAGTTGATACAGCCAGAAGCGCAGGAACCTCGGCAAGGTTTTCCATGATGCGTTCTTGTATCGTGAGGCGCTTGCGCCGGTTTTCCGGTTTGCGCGCGGTCGGGGCTTCCACTGAAAGCGGTTTGTCCGATTCCGCCGATACGCTTGTGCTGCCAGGTTTAGGTGCTGCACGCCGGGGCTTTGAAGATTTTTCAACCATTTTCGTCTCCGCCATTGGTTTGGCACCTAACTTGCAAATCTTGGACCAGAACAAAGACTGCGAGGACGAATAAGATGAACGCAATAAAAGACCATATTGCTTTTCAGGCATCGGCGCTTTCGCTTCGGGAGAAGCGGAACAACATGCTTGCCTCCAACATCGCGAATGCCGGCACGCCGGGCTATAAGGCGCGAGACATCGATTTTGACCGAGAGCTTGCGCGACAGGTCGGGGATAGCCCCCTGCGCAATAAAGACGATCGCCACATGGATGATGTTGCCGGTTCATCGGATGCTGATGTGCAGTATCGCGTGCCGCTGAACCCATCGCTAGATGGTAATACAGTCGAGCTGTCAGTCGAGCAAATGGAGTTCTCGGAGAATTCCCTGCGCTACATGACGACGCTGTCGTTTCTCAACCGCCGGATTTCCGGCCTGATGACTGCGATAAGGGGCGAATAATGGCTGATATCAAGAACATCTTTGACATCGCGGGCCGCTCGATGGCCGCGCAGATGGTGCGGCTGAACACCGTGGCCTCGAATATCGCAAACGCCAACACGCGTTCGGGCAGCGCGGAGCAAACGTTTCGCCCTTTGCGACCTGTGTTCCAGACGGCGTTTGAGGGCGGCATCAGGAACGCCGAGCGCGCGACAGTGGACGTCAAAGAGATTGTCACGCTGGACCGGGAACCGCAGCGCGTACACGAGCCGGGCCACCCGCTCGCCGATGAGGAGGGGTTTGTCTATATGCCTCCCGTCGACATGAACGAAGAGCTGGTCGATATGCTGGAGGCTAGCCGCCAGTATCAAAACAATCTCGAAGTGCTGACCACGATGCGTACGCTGATGCTGCGCACAGTGGATATGGGCAAATCTTAAGGGAGCGGAATAGATGGATGTTGATAACAAAAGTTTGGCCGCGCAGAACGCGTTGCTGTCCAAGCTTGGAATAAGCACGACCCAGGACAAGAATGCCGTACCAAAAGAGGAATTGGGGCAGACCGATTTCTTGAAGCTTATGACGGCCCAGTTGCAAAACCAGGACCCGTTTGCGCCGATGGACAACGGAGATTTCATTGCTCAGATGGCGCAGTTTTCGTCGGTTGCGGGGATCAGCAAGATGTCCGAGACAATGTCGGGTATTGCCGACCAGATGGGGCAGTTCCGGGTTGCGTCATCAGTCAATTATCTAGGCCATTCAGTGATGATCCCTGGAAACCTGGCAAGAGCAGATGACAACGGTGAAATCCACGGCGCGATCGAATTGGAACGTGCATCCGTTGATACGCGGATTGAATTTCTCGATGCTGCGACCGGCGAGAGCCTGCACACTCTGGATATGGGCGGGCGGGCAAGCGGCTTGTCCGGATTTGCCTGGACCGATGTACCAGAACAATATCGCGACGGGTCGCGTCGCGTTCGCCTGGATGTTCTTGTCAATTACGGCGATGGCGAAGGCGTTCAAAGCCTGACGCCCAACGTCTATGCTCAGGTCATAGGCACGGCCAAGACTGCCACCAATGGCGACGGCATGCTTGAAACCGAAGACTACGGCGATGTCAGCGCCGCAGAAGTCCTGCGGTTCCGCCTTTAAGGCGGACCACTAACCTCAATCAGGGAAACTACGCATGTCTTTTTATACAGCCTTGACCGGACTTAACGGCGCACAATCCGATATTTCGGCAACATCGAACAACATTGCCAACGTGGGTACGACCGGTTTCAAACGGTCGCGTGCGGAATTCGGCGACATTTTCGCAACTTCACCGTTGCAAAACTCCTCGTCATCGATCGGCTCCGGCGCAATTCTGAAGGGCGTGAAGCAGCAGTTCACACAGGGTAACATCGCCGCGTCGTTGAACGCGCTCGATATGGCGATCTCGGGGCAGGGTTTTTTTGCGCTCAAGCCCAGCCTGACATCGACGCAAGTGGTCTACACGCGTAACGGTTCGTTTAACGTCGATAACAACCGGAACGTCGTGGACAGCTCGGGGCAGTTCCTGCTGGCCTATCCGGTGAACGAAGACGGATCGGTCACCGCCAAGGATATTGACAGCGCTTCTCCGCTGCGGTTGCCGGTGACGTCGGGCGATCCACAAGCGACCTCAAATGTTGATCTGGCGGTCAACCTGCCAGCCAGTGCTCCCGTTGTGACGGAAAAAGAACGGTACGCGAACGGTTACGCGTTCGATCCAAACGATCCTGAAAGCTTCACCAACTCCACCTCGTTCACGATCTTCGACGATCTCGGCAACCCGACAATCGCAACGGTCTATTTCATCAAGACGCAGCGTGCGACGGCGGAAGACGCAACGAACAAGTTCGAAACCCGCCTGGTCATCAACGACGAGGTTGTGGTGCCTGATCTTGTGCCGGCAGTGAACGACTCAAACCAGCAGATCTACATCGACCAGTTCGGGAATCAGACGACTGCAGTTCCGGACCCTAGTTATTTCGACACGGGCCGCAGTTCACCTCTGTACAAGCTTGATGACATTCGCACCCGCGTTCCGTCGGAGCCCGCCGCGCTATCAGGTGAAACGGCAGGCTTTGACTTCGGTGAAGAGGGCACTCGCCAGATTGAAATTGTCACTGATCCGATGCTGTTCGGCGCGACATATGAGGCGGATACCGCAAACCAAGGAGTTTATTGGGGCCGTGACTTTTTATTGGTGAACATCGATGATGGCACCCGCCCCGTCAGCATTGATGTTCGCCCCGGAAAGTATAATGCCGAGCAATTAGCCGCTGAGGTTGAACGTGCAATCAATGATGCGCACGACGATGCCCGCAAGGTTCAGATCCAACAAGGCGCCGATGATACTATCTCCATACAGTTGTATACCTCTGACGCTGATGGCGATACGGCCGTTGCGAATAGCCTTGACATCGATTTGCTTGAAACGTCTTTTGTCTCGACCCAGGCCAATATTGATGTGGCAAACCTGACGTCTCCGAGTTTTGATCTAGACGTGTTTTTGGCGCATGCGCAGGCGCGCATTAATGATGCTCTCGATGGAGAATTGACTGCAGATAGTCCTGCAGTTCCGGGAATTGCGGGTAGCCAATTCGCA
>CALGEE010000506.1 GCA_937881525.1 uncultured Sphingomonadales bacterium
TTGGCCACTCGCCCGGAATGGGTCGGCGAGCTGAGTCAAGCCGGAGCGCTTGTCCGCCACGAGGCCATGGGCTTCTGGTGGGCCAACGTGCCCAAGGAGCGTTGGCCCGACAATCCGGAGTGGCGCCAGCACATCGGCAAATCCTGGGACCCCGTCTACGGGGACCGGCGCCAGGAAATCGTTTTCATCGGCACCGACATGGATGAGGCCGCAATCCGACGTCGTCTCGACGCCTGCCTTGTCGGCGACGCCAACGCCAAGACCATGCAGCCCGCTGCATGGAAAAGGCTGAAGGACCCGTTCCCGGTCTGGAAACGGGCGGAGCCGTCATGATTGGTTCGTCGTTTTCCCTGGAAGGCAAGGCAGTCGGTACCTCCGCAACGTTAGGCGTGGGCATCGAGACATGCGATGCGGCGGAAGGCCTCGCTGCCATCAACAAGCCCGAATTGGAGCTCGTGATCTGGCGGCGCGTACTCCCATTGTGTTTGCGGAACTGGCTTGAACGACTGGATGCGTCGTGTCTTCCCGACCTGCGCGCTCTTGTCCGGCCCGTCGATCTCCGGCGTGCGGTGGAGCCGTATTTGGACGAGTGTGGCCTGCCGCGGGGAGACATGCGCAACCTGCTGCTTAGCGATGTCGACGATCTCGTCTCGGCGTTCGCCAGGATTACCCAAAGTGATCTCGTTGATGTTCGGCTGGAGCGCGTCAGCCACGATGCCTGCTGGAAGTTCCACCGCGACTGCGTCGAGGCGCGCCTGCTGACGACCTACCGTGGTCCTGCGACCGAATGGGTCCAGCCGATCCACGCCGAGCGGGCGCTGCGGGAGCAGAAGCTTTTCAACGGGCCGTTAGAACACCTCCGCCTCCACGACGTAGCAATCTTCAAGGGCAGCTGCGCGGGACCGGGAAGCGGAATTGTGCACCGCTCGCCACCAATCGCGGGGACCGGCCAAACGCGACTGTTGCTCTGCCTCAACAAGCGATCGGACGTCTCACCGGAGCCGTGGCCGAAAAGTCTTGAACACGAGGCACCGCTGTCATGAAGACTGAGCGTCCGACTATTTCGGTATGCACGCGTTGTCGGCCGCAGGACTGGTCAGAGATCGCAACCTCTGAGCGTCCAGGCGCTCTGCTCGCGGGCGCCTTGAGGCAGGCCCTGGCTGGCGCCGACTTGCCGCTATCTATCAATCTGCGCCTCTCGCACTACATGAATTAGTGTTTCAAAGTCGCCCCCACGCCGCAATCAGTTTACATGTATGTGAAAGCTCATGCGTCGTTTTAATGAACGTTTCGGTGTAGAACCGCGCATGCGAATAAGAACGCTACGCAAATTTCAAAATTAGTTCGCTTTGAGTCCGCCAGCGCAGAGGTGTTGCATTACACTCGGACCTGTTTGAGCACCTTGCTCTTTCGCTTCGGCTTTTTGTCCTCGCTTGACAGTCCCGTCAGGCCGGAAAGAGTGACGGCAGGACGGTCGGGGAAGCGTGCGACGAGTTCCAGACTGCCGCCCATGGCGCTCACATAGCTGCGCAGGGTGGAGAGGAGTAGGTCGGAACGCTGTTCGAGGCGCGAGATGCTATCCTGACCGATGTCCAGCATTTCGGCCATGCGCTCTTGCGTCAGGTCGCGCGCTTTCCGCAGATCACGGAGCGTCAGCTCTTCCGCAATCAGTTCTTCCGCTCGGGCCTTAACCCGCTCCCCCCGTTCGGCCGGCAGCCGGTCCATCATCGTCTTGAGTGTGGTCGCCATCATCGACCTCCTTTCTGCTTCAGCCCCGCAAGGTGGCTGTCAAATCGCTCGTCCGCCTTGGCGATCAGTTGGCGGTAGAACCGCTTTTCCGACTGGCCGGATTTGTCGCCGGCCACCAGCAGGATGCCTTTGCGTTCAGGGTCGAACGCAAAGGCGACACGCCAGACGCCATCGTTCGCATCGAAGCGAAGCTCTTTCATGTTGGCGTGCTTAGACCCGTTCAGGGTATCCGCGCGCGGGCGTTTCAGCTGTGGACCGAACGTCGCCAACAGCGCCGCATGAGCAAGCAGCTCATCCTGTACGGCCTCCGGCAGTTCGGCAAACTCGCCGTCGAACGCCTCATGAAAGTTCACTTCCCATTCCATGCTTAAATATGGTTCTGAAGCAATATGGAGTCAAGGACATATTTTGAGAGACGAAAGAAGCCCCACCGCGAGGGTGGGGCTTCGGTCGAGGTCGAAGGCCGTGTCAGGCCGCGTCGTTCAAAGCCTTCGGAGCCATACGCTGACCCTCCAGCCACTTGTTGAATTCGGCACGGTCGATATAGACCCGTCCACCGATCTTGATCAGCGCAGGCTTCAATCCATTCGTTTCCGCATGGAATATCCACCAGCGCAGCTTGGCTTCCGTGATGAACGGTGCTTCCACCGCTACCTGCTTCACGGTCGCCAGGTCCCGAAAATCAACCATGGTAAACCTCATGGTATAAGGGGCCTATAAAGAGCAGGAACTTTACCTATAGCTGAAAACGGCTTGCCGAACAATGAAGTGTGGACAGGCTACAGCTCGGCGGGCAGCACCTTATCGTTGACGCTCTGCACTAGGCTCCAGACCCATAAAACGGATTCCCCTGGCTTCGAGAATGTGATTCGTTT
>CALGEE010000507.1 GCA_937881525.1 uncultured Sphingomonadales bacterium
GGCCAGCCGCTCTAGCGGCGGTCGTTAGCTGGCCTTTACGACGACTTCGCCGATCATCGGCTGATACTCGCTGAAGTTCGGCTTTGCAGACGTCGCGCCAATAGTGGCTCCGGCATCTGTGGTCAGCGTGTGACCAGTTGTGTAGCCCGATTCATCGCTTGCCAGCCACAGAGCGGCGTTTGCCACGTCTTCGGCTAGACCTGGTCGCCCGTGCAGTGGGGAAACTTCAGCCAATATTCGCTTGGCTTCTTCGATATTACCCGGATCGCCGGTCAGGACATTCGCAACCATTGGGGTCGCCATGCTTGCTGCGGCAATTGAATTCACGCGAATTCCAAAATGGCAAAGCTCAGCAGCGACGTTTTTGGTCATCCCAACGACAGCGTGCTTTCCTGCTGCATAAGCATGCGGCCCAAGTCCGCCCATTAAGCCCGCCGTGCTTGCCATGCTGATTATGCTGCCGCGTTCCGCGGGCTTCATGACGCGTGCTGCGTGCTTCATGCCAAAAAACACGCCATTGATCAGCACAGCAAGCGAAGCCGCCCATTCATCGGCTGGGGTTGTATCAATCGGTCCCACTGCGCCGATAATGCCGGCATTATTGAACATAATATCCAGCTTACCGAACCGGCTGATGGCAAGATCCACAAGCGCCGCGACATGGTCTTCCTGCGTCACGTCGCAAACGGCAAAGGCAGCCTTGTCGCCAAACTGTGCTGCAAAAGCTTCGCCCGGGCCGCGTTGTATATCGCCGATGACGACTTTGCAGCCTTCTGCAATAAATCGGCTCGCCGTTGCAGCACCGATACCCATTGCTCCGCCGGTGATGACCGCTACTTTATTTTCCAGCCGCATTTACCAATATCCTTTTTGTCATCCCCAGCCTTTTCAAGACGTGTGAATGTAGTTTTGTTAATGTGTCTTTTTGAATGCCCGATGCGACGCCGCCTATGACAATTTCTTAAAGGTCAGTTGCGGAAAACCCTCGTCAGCTGATTGGTCCAAGGCATCATAATATGCATTGGCACCGCCGAAGTAAATCAGAACGCGCGCACCTTTATCGTCCCGATTGGCACCCATCATCCAAGAGTTAACCTTGTCTCCGTCTGCCATAAGCGTTTGCTCGTGAATATTACTGGTAGCAGCAGTCCATTCAGCTTCAGCTGCTTCTTGCGGCTCAAACACGTCTAACTCCTCGCGTTCCATCTTATCAATACAGCGCGAAATCCACATAGCGTTTTGCTCAATTGACGTCGGCAGGTTAGCAAATGGTGCCTGAGGACCTGTGACCACGAACATGTTCGGGAAACCGGTGACGCATACCCCCATGATACTGCTTGATTGGGCCTGCCACTTTTGGCGGAGCGTTTGCCCATTTACACCACGGATAGGAAACGCCTCCAGCGCGCCTGTATAAGCCTTAAAGCCTGTCGCAAGCACGATGATGTCAAATTCAAATTCATTTTGGGTCGTGCGGACACCGGTCTCTGTAATCTCTACCAGAGGTTCCTGATTTTTGATGTCAACCAGGCGCACATTGTCTCTGCTGAATGCTTCTAGATATCCATGATCGAGCGGCGGGCGCTTTGCGAACAGAGGATAATCATCGAAATTTGGTACAAGCAATTTGGCTAGAGCTGGGTCTTTTATGCGCGCCTTCATCTTTTTGCCAATGAAGTCGCCTGCCATCCGGTTGGCTTCAGGGGTGGCGAGAAGATCGTCGAAGGTTTCAAAAACCCATCGAAAGCTGCCCGTCCAATTCTCTTCAAAAATACGCTCCCGTTCCTCGGCCGGCGTGTCGATTGCATTACGCCCCACAGGGCTGTCGAAGGCCATACCGAAAACATGGTTCCGGCACTTTGATATAATGGCATCGTAATTGCTTTTTATTTCCTTTTCCCACTCGGGTGTCATCGACTTTTGCATTGCGGGTAAAATATAATTTGGCGTGCGTTGGAAGACCGTGACGCTGCCCGCGGTTTCGGCGACAACCGGCAGCATTTGCACCGTTGTTGCACCCGCGCCAATAATCCCCACCTTCTTGCCCGCGTAATCTAAACCTTCGTTAGGCCAGCGGGACGAATGAAAGATCGGCCCCTTGAATTTATCCATACCGGCAATTTTTGGTATCATCGGCTCCGAGATCATCCCCATTCCGCTGATGAAATATTTGCATGTAAAGATACTGCCGTCGCCAGTTGTCACCTGCCAGTAACCGCGCTCCTCCGTATACTGGGCGTCGACGATCTCCGTGTTAAGCTGAATATATGGCCACATGTCGCATTTGTCTGCGACGAACCGCATATAGCTCTGTGTCTCTTCCCGACCAGGATAACGCTGTGTCCAAGACCATTCTTGTAGAAGTTCTGGAGAGAAGGTCAGGCAGTAATAATAGCTTTCACTGTCGGTAGCTGCTCCCGGATAATGGTTCCAAGCCCAAGTGCCGCCAACATCCGAGGCCCGGTCGAACACGCGCACATTCAGATTCAATTTTCGCAGATAATGGATAAGGGCTAGTCCAGCGAAGCCGGCTCCTATGACAATGGCGTCATAGTCCAAGGTTGGCAGGTCTTTCCGATTTTTAGTCGCTACGCTTGCGTCGGCATTATCTATTGTCATCACACTCTCCAATAATTCACCGGCACCTTTGTTGGTGCCGGTCATTGTCTCTCAATGTATTTAACTTGTTGTTATCCACTCAGGGTCGGTCATTCCTACCTCAGCAAGAATATCCTCCCGATCGGTATCGCGCTGCCACATCTTAGGCAGAACGACCTTTGTTGCGCCAAACCTAGGCGCTGGATGCGGTTGCATCCAGCCCCCGGACTCAACGTAGCTCCCCCTTGCGCGGTTGTGAATATGCTCTGGCGCCTCAGCCATCGTCACAACTTCGGTGTAACAACAGTCGCGATGTTGCAGTAGGCCCGTCCAAGCCTCGCGAGGAGCCGAAGAAAAAATTTCACTCAACCGCACCTTCATTCTAGGCCAACTCTCTTGGTCAAGCTGCGCAGCGAATAGCGGATCGTCGCCCAGTTCTAGCGCTTCAATAAGGCGTGCATAAAACTGCGCTTCAATGGCACCAATAGCGATCATCTTTCCATCTGCGCAGGCATAGCTAGAATAAAATGGTGCGCCGCCGTCAAGGAGGTTCTGGCCGGGGTCTCTTTCCCACATGGCATTGTGTTTCAGGGACCA
>CALGEE010000508.1 GCA_937881525.1 uncultured Sphingomonadales bacterium
GAGACTCACGCGGAATTTTTATTTCTAATTAACAACCACTTAGCAATGTAAGTGGCGGACTGGGGAACCGCCATTCCGAATTCCAGCGAATTCTTATACGGCATTATATTCAACATCTTAGCTGGCATATTCGTCTTGATTGTTCCAATGTCATCCCCCATATTCCAGTAAAGAATGGGGGACAAAATGGTGGACGGCAACGCAAGGGCGACGGCCAAGTCGGGCAAACACCCTGAGAAGGCGTTATCGGCGGCGTTTGTCCGCACAGTCAAAGCCCCCGGCAAATACAATGACGGCCAAGGACTATTTCTGAGAGTCGAAAACACAGGCGCACGGCGCTGGGTGCAACGCATCGTCATTCGCGGCAAGCGCACCGAAATGGGACTTGGGTCCGCATCCCTCGTTAGCTTGGCCGAGGCCCGAGAAATAGCTCTGGAGAACCGCAAGCTGGCCCGCCAAGGGGGCGACCCGCTCAAGGCCAAGCGCGAGGCAGAGGCGGTGATGACCTTTGAGGAGGCCGCCCGCAAGGTCCACGAGAACCATGCCCCCTCTTGGCGCAACGCCAAACATGCGGCGCAATTCATATCGACACTGGAAACCTACGCCTTCCCCCGCATCGGTCGGCACAAGGTCACAGACATTACCACGGCGGACGTGTTGGCCGTTCTGCAACCAATCTGGCTGGAAAAGGCCGAAACCGCTCGCCGCGTTAAGCAGCGCATCGGCATGGTCATGAAGTGGACCGTCGCCAAGGGCTGGCGGCAGGACAACCCGGCCGAGGCCGTTTCCGAGGCGCTGCCCAAGCAAAGCCGCATCGCAGCGCATCGCAAGGCCCTGCCCTATTCGGAGGTCGCTGGGTGCATCGAAGCGATAAAAGCATCAGGCGCAAGCGCTGCGACCAAATTGGCGCTGGAACTGACCATCTTGACCGCCTGCAGGTCCGGCGAAGTGCGGTTGGCCGACTGGTCTGAAATCAATCTCGACAAGGCCGAATGGACCATTCCCGCAGAGCGGATGAAGGCCAAGCGCGAACACCGGATTCCGCTGTCCGGTCGGGCCATTGAATTGCTGAAAGAAGCAAAGGCGCTGGGCGATGGCACGGGACTGGTGTTCCCCGGCACAAAACCCGGCAAACCCCTTTCCGACATGACCCTGTCCAAGTTGGTCAAAGAACTCGGCTTTGACGTGGACGTGCATGGGTTCCGCACATCGTTCAAGACTTGGGCGCAGGAGCGGACAAACACTCCGCGCGAAGTCTCAGAGGCGGCGCTGGCACATGCCATCAAGGACAAAGCAGAGGCGGCCTATGCCAGGTCTGACTTGTTCGAGAAGCGGCGGAAACTGATGGAGAGTTGGGCTCAGTGCCTATCTGGAGGCGCCGCAACACTGATTCGAATCGGACGCTAGCAGTAGATCTCCGCGGCAGCCTGACCACAGGATATAGCGCAGCTCTGTATATATCCTGCCATTTCAATTGCTTGCGTAACGATGCTCTAAGTGGTC
>CALGEE010000509.1 GCA_937881525.1 uncultured Sphingomonadales bacterium
CCTTCCATCTCTGGAATTATACAAAAGGTGTCTCGCGAGTCCCTACATGTCTACAATTGATCGGTTTCATCACACTATCCCTGACGCTACATCTCAATGTTAACATTCCGACGGTTTGGGGCATCTGACTATATTTTCATTATTTTATAATCAGATATGGAACTCCAACTTTTTCACAAAAGTTGAAGGTATCTGCCGAATATCTCATAGATGATTATGAACGGTACAGCCAAACCAATGGTTTCAAAAAAATCTACCACGATGCCCAAGATCTCCAAATTACTCCATCAGACTAACGAATGACGCTTCTAAGGCAAGCACCCGTCCGTTCCGGCCCTATTTTCAATATGTCTCGGCCGCTTTAGATTTGTTCAGTCTCTAGCCAACGAAGGCGCGCTCAAGCACATAAGTGCCAGGGTGCGAATGGGCGCCTTCGACAAAGCCAAGGGCTTCAAGCTGTGCGCCGGTTTCCTTGATCATTGCCATGCTGCCGCACAGCATGACGCGGTCTGTGGCGGGATCTAGCGGATAGTTCCCACACGCAATACGATCCGTAATACGGCGATTTTCGTCGGCCCAAGTGGGGCATTTCGTCACGGACTGATCATAGGTAAGTTGCAGCTTGGCTTCGTCTGCAACCAACGGGTCGCTCGCCAATTTGCTTTCAAGCAGATCGCGGTAGGCCAAATCCTCGACTTGCCGGACCGTATGCTGAACGGTGACATGTTCGAAGCGTTCGTACACACCCGGGTCGCGGATGATCGAAATCCAAGGAGCAACGCCTGTTCCGGTCCCAATCATATGCAAGCGTTTGCCTGGGATCAGCGCATCCATAGTCAACGTGCCCGTTGGCTTTTCCCCCAACAATATCTCATCACCGGGTTTGATTTTGTATAGGTGGCTCGTGAGCGGACCGTCGGGAATAATGATGCTCAAAAACTCAAGCGATTCTTCCCAAAAAGGCGATACGATTGAATATGCGCGCAAAAGTGGCTTGCCGTTGACCATCAGGCCAAGCATCACAAATTGACCGCTGACAAAGCGGAAAGATGTTGGCCGCTCCACGGAAAACGAAAATAGTCCCGTGTTCCAGTGATGTGTGGTCAAAACTTTAACTGTATTAAACGCCATGATATCCGTTCCATAATTGGGCGCCATTTGAACGCAGGAAGGCCCTTTGCATAATAAACATTTCTTTCCCACGAAAAAGTCAGCCTTCGTCCGGTATGCCATGACAACCGCGTCGACTTATTGAGGTAAATATTCTAACGATATCTCATGGACTCACTTGATATCGCCTTTACCGAAGCCCGCCGTTACCTTGCCTCTTTGGACACACGGCCTGTTGCCTCACGGGGTACGCCGAATGACATGCGGTCAATGTTGCCGTCACATTTTCCGGAACAGGAAATGCCAGCAAATGCCGTTATGCGCGCCATTGCGGCAGCAGCAGAACCGGCGTTAACCGCGAATGCCAGTGGCCAATTCTTTGCATGGGTAAAGGGGGGGCGCTTTACCCGCCGCATTAGCGACCGACATCACGTGTTCGGCGTGGGGCCAAAATGCGGTGTTGGCGTCAACAAGCCCAGCGGGCGCCGTGCTTGAGGAGATCGCCGGCCAATAACTTTTGGAGGCGCTGGGGCTGCCTTCAGACGCCAGCTATGCCTTTGTGACGGGTTGCCAGATGGCGCACACTTCCGCGCTGGCTGCTGCGCGCCATGGCCTGCTTGCGCGGCAGGGATGGGATGTTGAAGCCAAGGGGCTTCAGGGTAGCCCGGCCATTCGCATATTGGCCAACGCCCACCATCATTCGTCGGTAACGCGCTCCTTGCGCCTTCTTGGCTTGGGCAGCGATTGCATTGAACCATTGGGTGGTAAGACCCCCGTCAAGGTCGATGCCGACGTGCTGCAAGCCGCGTTGGCGCAGGCCCCTTATGCGCAGACTATTGTGATCCTGAATGCAGGCCACCTCAACATTGGCGCATGCGATGATTTTGAGGTTCTTTGCCCCGTTGCACAAGCCAGCGGTGCCTGGGTGCATGTCGATGGTGCCTTTGGCTTGTGGGCGAATGCAAGTCCGCGTCTTGCACCTCTGGTGAAGGGCATAGCTCTGGCTGATAGCTGGGCGACCGACGGGCATAAATGGCTGAATACCCAATATGACTGCGGGATGGCGACCACCCGGGACCCGCAGGCGCACAGTGCGGCCATGCGGATGATTGCGGCTTATCTAACCAGCGGTGGTCCAGTGCGTGACCCAATGGATTTTACGCCCGAATGGTCGCGCCGTGCGCGATCATTGCCGACGCTTGCGGCATTGATGGAGCTGGGCCGCGATGGGCTCGCGGCAATGGTGGAACGTTGCTGCGACCATGCAGTCGCGATCTATGATGGCATAGCGGCTTTGGACGGCGCAACCGGCATCGCGCATCCGACCATGAACCAAGGGCTCATTCGGCTTGATGCTAATAATGGTAACAATATCAGCGATGCTGTGATCGCCGCAATTAACGCCAGCGGCGAAGCTTTTTAAGTGGTGGCACGTAGACCACAGAACGGGTTATGCGGATCAGCGTCTGTGGCTGGAACACCAGCGCCAATGACGTTGTGCGCACGGTGGCCGCCGCTGGCAAGGCGCTGTCGGAGTTAAGACAGAACGTAGACTAAATAGTCTTAACCATGTTGCGATGATGGCGACCATGAGAAAAAACGCAGGCTAAGGCGAGCTCGGGAACATAAACGCGCTTTGCCTGTTATTGTATCGGACACACCGCCTGCGAATCCTCCCGTTTTTAGTTCGGTGTGCCCAACCTTCCAAAACTCACGGGCATATTCTGTGGCTCAATATACGCCGCGCAGTTGATATGCGTAAAGATCTACGCGGCCAGAGCTTCAGCCGTTTCAGTGCGGGTAATGCCGTTCACAAACTGGTCAGTGCATGCATCCCAGCAAAAGGACGCGCCATAGTGTGCGGCGTCCCCTCGGTCCAGCGTCAGCGCGTCTTGTATGGCTTGCGACAAATCTGCGTTAAGCGACCCAATAGGGCGTTTTAACTCCCTTTTGGGCCCGAGGCCCTCTGCGCCAATTATGTCCAGCGGCCCTTGCACTGGATAGCCTGCTAACGGTGTCCCACAGGCCAATGCCTCTAATATGACGAGGCCGAACGTGTCGGTCTTGCTTGGAAAAACAAAGACGTCAGCAGATGCATAGATGCTGGCAAGCTCTGCGCCTTGTCGCGTTCCGAGGAAAATGGCCTCAGGATACGGCGCTTCCAGCGCCGCGCGGGCAGGGCCATCGCCAACGACCACTTTTGTTCCCGGCACATCTGCGTCCAGAAATGCTTCCAGATTCTTCTCAACAGCAACTCTGCCAACCGACAATAATATTGGTTTTACAATATCTTGTAGCGCCGGATGCTTGCCTTGTTGGGGATGAAAGATGTCATGGTCAATACCGCGTGACCACAATCGCGTCGGGTGTATGCCGCGACTTTCAAGCTCATCACGCAGACTTTGTGTCGCAGTAAGAACTACGCGGGACCCCTTGTGAAATCTGCGCATGATCGGCCAGATGAGGTCAGGCGAGAGATTTGTGCGCGCTGCGACATATTCTGGGAACCGCGTATGGAAGGCGGTTGTGAAGGGCACTTTATGCTTAAGACACCATGCCCGTGCGCTCCAACCGATTGGACCTTCAGTGGAAATATGAACAAGGTCCGGTTTGAATGCGTTAAGCACCTTGCGCAAGCGGAAACGCGGGGCGAGAGCCAAGCGTATTTCGGGGTAACCCGGACAAGCAATGGTGGTGAAACGATCAGGCGATATAACTTCAACCTCATGACCGCGAACTTTTAAGCGGCGTATCGTCTCGTTCAGGGTGCGCACAACACCGTTGACTTGTGGAGCCCAAGCGTCGGTTGCGATGGCCAGTCTCATGCTGCAACCGTCGCATTTTTTGCCGCATGATCACGCACACGCGCTGCCCAGTCGATGATGGACATAGTCCCATCTTTAGCTTCGGTGAGCGCAGTGCAGCTTTCGACCCAATCACCGTCATTATAATAGGTAATCGTGTCGAACTGCCGTATTTCTGCGCAGTGAATATGGCCGCAGACTACACCCTGCACACCACGCTGTAGAGCTTCGCGCGCAACAACTTCTTCATATTTACTAATATATTGCACTGCATTTTTAACACGTTTTTTTAAATAAGAAGACAGCGACCAATAAGGGAGGTTAAACCTCCGACGCACGGCATTGAGAACAATATTGGCTTTGAGCAGCAAGGTATATGCCTGATCCCCCAAGAACGCGAGCCAGCGAGCGTAAAGAACAATGCCGTCAAAGGCATCACCATGGGTGACAAGCAACGATTTGCCATCGGCAGTGGTGTGTATGGCTTCTAGCTGCACTTCGATGCCGCCAAAGCTAAGGCCCGCATAATCGCGGAACATTTCATCATGATTGCCGGGAATGTAAATAACCCGCGTACCGCGATGCGCCATTTTCAAGAGCCGCCGGATGACTTCATTATGTTGGTCTGGCCAATACCAGCCCTTACGCAGGCGCCAGCCATCGACTATGTCACCAACCAGATACAGTGTTTCACATTCGATCGAGTGCAAAAAATCACTGAGCAGTCCGGCCTGACAACCGGCTGTGCCAAGGTGCACGTCGGATATCCAGACTGTGCGGAACTTCAACTTCGGCTGATAGCTTCGCGGCTCAGGTTTATCGAACCAAGTAGGAAGCTTTGGTAATATTTTGCCTCGCTCAATAAGCTGACTTGTATCGACATCTAAGCCACTGAATAATGTGTCCGTCATCTGCTTTAGCCCCCACCAAGTGTGTTGGGCATAGCCGATTCGTTGGTCAGGCACGTGGCAGATAGATGACAGTTTTCTTGCCATCGATCACGCCTTTGTCCTTTTATTTCAGAGCAGCTACTTCTGCATCAGGCAGGGTCAGTCCCATGGCCCGTGCCAGCGTCGGCGCGATAGCAAGTTTGTAGCCCGCGCTTTAGGTGCAGTAAGTCTCTGTTTTATTGTCTTATCTTGTGATTTTGAGAACGGTTACAAGTCCGTAATATTTCGACTGTCGCTGTCCACCATCGCTCCGTCGGATAAAAGTTACAGTTATATGACATTTATATTGCATCTATGTCATATAACTGTAACATAGAGGAAGAGACAGAAGAGATG
>CALGEE010000510.1 GCA_937881525.1 uncultured Sphingomonadales bacterium
GGGACGGCTGTCGCATCTCGGGCGGGACAATCGACTTTGACGGGATCGACCTGCGCACCGCCTCTGAAACGCTAAAGCGGGGACTGCGCGGCAAGCGTATAGCCTATGTCGCTCAATCGGCAGCGGCGAGCTTTAATCCGGCGCATAAGTTGATCGACCAGTACAGCGAGGCGCCAGTTGTGCATGGCGTCATGCCGCGCAAGAAGGCGGAAGACGACGCAGTAGAACTCTACAGCCGCATGCGTTTGCCAAACCCGGATGAGATCGGTTTCAGATATCCGCACCAAGTCTCAGGTGGGCAGTTACAGCGAGCGATGACCGCTATGGCGATGTCCTGCCGTCCGGACCTGATTATTTTTGACGAACCAACCACAGCGTTGGACGTCACCACCCAGATTGAGGTCATGGCCGCTATCCGCGACATCGTACGCCAATTTGGCACGGCGGCGATCTATATCACGCATGATCTTGCCGTAGTTGCCCAGATGGCCGACCGCATCAAGGTTTTGCTCAGAGGCAATGAGGTGGAGGAGGCCGACACCCGGACCATGCTCGCATCCCCACGGAAGGACTATACCCGCAGCCTTTGGGCGGTGCGTAGCTTTGCTCGCGCTGAACACCCGTCTGCAACTGGAATACCGGTGGTTTCGGTTCGCAATGTGACTGCAGGCTACGGGGCGGTCGATGTGCTGAGAAATATTAGCTTTGACATCCACGCCGGACGCACCGTGGCTGTAGTGGGTGAGAGCGGATCGGGAAAGTCAACGACCGCCCGGGTCATCACAGGTCTTTTACCGCCACGAGAGGGCGAGGTCCTCTTCAATGGCAAACCGTTACCAGCCAGCTTCAAGGCCCGCGCCCGCGATGAACTTCGCCAGTGCCAGATGATCTACCAGATGGCCGACACCGCTCTGAACCCAAAGCTTCGTCTGCGCGAGTTGATCGGTCGACCAGCAGAGATGTATCTGGGGCTGAAGGGAAAGGCACTGGACACACGCATCCGCGATCTTCTAGCGCTGATTGAGCTGGATCCGGACAAATACATCGGCCGTTTGCCATCAGAGCTTTCGGGTGGGCAGAAACAGCGCATCGGCATCGCACGGGCTCTTGCTGCTGAACCGCAGCTTATCATTTGTGACGAGGTGACCAGTGCCCTGGACCAGATCGTGCAAGAGGGCATCCTCAAGCTGCTTGACCGGCTGCAGAGCGAGTTCAACCTTGCCTACATGTTTATCACCCATGATTTGGCCACGGTGAAATCCATCGCCGATGAGGTGGTGGTGATGCAGCATGGTGCCGTGGTCGAGCATGGAGCGAAAGCGGAGATATTTGCTGATCCGCAGGAGGATTATACAAGGCTTCTGCTCTCGTCAGTTCCGGAAATGGATCCTGACTGGCTCAACCGCCTCTTGGTTGCGCGCTCGGGCTTGACTCCAAATGTTTGAGGCACACGGTGCTTCGCGCCGGTCGAGTACCGATATGCTAGGAAGTCTATCGTAGCGAAGGCGAAGTCAGGTTCTTTTCTTTCAGTAAGTTTCTGATTACCTTGGTCAGACAAGGCCGAATCTTTCGGATTTTCGGTCCGCAGATAGGAACTAAGGAAGGAAACTACCAATTGCGATCAAGGTCGATCAGTACGATCCGACGTGCCGAGCTCTCAAAGGCGGCATTCGAGGCTGTGGTCCTTTATGGACTCCGTGGGACGACACTTGAGAAGGTCGGCGAGATCGCTGGCGTTTCCAAAGGTGTCGTTCTGCACCATTTCAAAGACAAGACCTCTCTCCTCGAGGCGGTGATCCGGCGGACCAACGGTATGCTCAGCACATCGTTGGTCGAACTCTACCGTTATGCGGAAACGCCTTACGAGCGGCTCTGGGCCGTCATTGTCGCGAATTTCCATGAGGCGATCTTCAATCAGGCGGTTTGTCAGGCTTGGGTTTCACTGATGGCAGAGGTTCCTCACAATCAAGAGTGCCAGCGTGTTCAGACCGCCAACCACGCCCGCGTGGCCAGCAACTTCGCGCATGAGCTGAAGCACTTCGTGCCAAGATCCGAGGCTAAGACCATTGCGCGCCATCTCAACCTGCTATTCGACGGCATATGGGTACGGGTCGGCTCGCGGGTAGAGCCGCTCGATGCAGCACGAGCGATCGGCGATCTTGAATACGCGTTGATGAAGTTCCTGCCCGCAGACGAAAATAGCCGCGCGCAACACAAAGCCGCACGCGAAAAGATCGAGAATGTTGCACGCATCGCCCTTGGGACGCGCGCCTTTCTGGAAAACTCGATGGCACGCTGACATAGCACGATCATAGAGGTGGTCTTGGTTTTTCGACCAGTTTTATGCCGCGCAGCGCTCTGACTTTGGTTTCATGTCACGCAGCAAGCTTCAATCGTGGTTCCTGTCTAGCATAGGCTTCGGCCGGGGTCAGCAGGCCGTGGGATGAGTGCGGTCGTTTTTCATTGTAATAACTGATCCACGCACCGATGCCTCGGCGGGCCTCAGAACTGGTCTCGAAGGCATTCAGATAAACGCATTCATATTTCAATGACCGCCAAAGCCGCTCGATCATACGGTTGTCGATCCAGCGTCCACGCCCATCCATGGATATTTTGACCTTAGCCGCCTTCAGCACATCGGTGAACTCAGTGCTGGTAAATTGACTACCTTGGTCAGAGTTGAAAATCTCCGGTGGACCATAGGTTGCCAGTGCCTCTTTCAAAGCCTCAATGCAGAAGCCGACATCCATGGTGTTGGACAACCGCCAGCTCAGCACCTTTCGGCTGTACCAATCCATGACGGCGACCAGATAGAGAAAGCCACGTTCCATTCGGATATACGTGATATCGGTACACCAGACCTGGTTGGGCCGAGTGATCGCCAGTTCCTTGAGAAGATAGGGATAGGTCTTGTGGGCAGGGTTCTTCTTACTGGTGTTGGGTTCTTGGTAAATTGGCACAAGCCGCATGAGGCGCATCAGCCGCCTAACGCGATGGCGGCCACACCTGTGACCTTCGCGTTGCATATGGCGCGACATCTGACGGGACCCATACCAGGGCGTTTGCAGAAACTGTTTGTCTATGATCGACATGAACTTCAGGTTCTCGGCACTTTCGCCACGCGGTTGGTAGTACAGTGTCGAGCGCGTCAGCGACAACAGCGTAGATTGCCGCCGCGTGCTCAGCTTGGGATGATCCTGCTTCACCGCTTTTTGCCTCCATTCCCGAGAATGAGATTGGAGGCATCCACTAAAAAATCCCGTTCCACCACGAGCTGGCCAATCTTGGCGTGGAGTTTCTCAACCGCTTTCTCAGAAATTGGAGGAGCAGCAGGTTTGGCATCAAATGACTGCGCCATGTTCGCAATCGCCTGACGTTTCCATCCGTTGATCATGGTCGGATGTACCTCGTATTTTTTTGACAGCTCCGCCGTCGTCAATTCTTCGCGGATCGCTTCAAGGGCAACCTTGGCCTTGAACTCAGTTGTATAGCGCTTCTGTTTTGCCATCTTCTCTTCGGTCCATCATTAACAAGCCAGAGCTTATCAACTGGTCCGAAATTCCGCGACCACCTCTCGGTGGCGCCGAACGAAGTTTCGATCCATGGAAGGTCCTCGATCACGTCGACGAGTGTAGCGATCGCCGGATGTGCATCTTTAGCTGCAAGCGCTTCAGCCAAATGCGAAAAGATCGCCGGCTTGGGTCGTTGACCAGCCGGGACAGCAGCATGGGCGATAATGCGGTTTGCAACTTCCAAAGCTTCGGGAACCTCGGTTTTCCGGTATGCCTCAGCAGCCAAATGTAGAAATACTGACCGAGGGTTAGTAGTCATCCGTTGCACCCACTTCTTCCTCTGCCCAATCATCTCCCATCTTTTTCGGATGCAGCATGAAAAACAGGGCCTTCTAAAAAACTGAATTGCAGGGAGCCGAACCACGATCGGCCATACCCCGTGTCAAATGGTCTGCGATCCGAGCAATGGATTGTCTCGCTTCGGGCAGGCCTTCGTACCATTCAAAGACATGCCAAAGACCTTCCCAGACCTGCAGATCAACCACTACTCCGCAGTCGAGCAGTCTCTGGGACAGCCGTGCAGCCTGGCTGAGCAGGAGGTCCCGGGTACCTGTAGTAATCAGGAAGGGTGGAAAGCTGGTGTCAAACTTGCCGTAGAGCGGCGAAATTAGTGGCTGATCCATCTTGTTCGCTCCCGCATAGTAGCCTGCCGCAAGATCGGAGTTGGCGCGCGTCAATGTGGGATCGCGTCCGTCGTTGAAACTCAAACTGTCACCTGCATTGCTCAGGTCGCACCATGGCGAAAGGACTGCCGCAGCGCGTGGTAGGATTAAGCCTTCATCCTTAGCCTTTAGCATACATGCGAGCGATAGGTTGCCCCCTGCAGATTCCCCAACGCTTGCAAAGCAATTACTGGCAATGACGCGATAAACAGCAAAGCTATCATCAAGTGCGGCGGGCCAAGGATGCTCGGGTGCCAGCCGATAGTCAGGCACAATAACGCGGGCCCCAGTCAGAGCACACAGGGGGGCAATCAGCGGCAGGTCCTCCTCCGGGCTGCCTTCGACCATTCCGCCACCGAAGGAGTAAAGGATAGGCCAATCAACCTTCCGGATTCGAGGTTGCACCACAAGGCAGCGCACCCCACCAAGCATCTCTTGAGATAGCCTAACGTCATTTGCGTGGCAGAGCCGGGGAACCTCCGACACTGCAATAGCTTTGGCTTCGGCCCTCATCGCCGGAAGTTTCTGGGATGATCGGTCCCGCTTGGAAACCTCTCTTGCGAGGAACTTGAAGGCCTCGTCACTCATCTCAGTGATTGATCGCACGCCCTGACCCTTGTTCTGACAAAATTTTCTGATCACCAGATTATCTGTATCTTTGGTAAGAAAATTGACCATTGGTCAAGTATTTCTTCTGCTCTGTTGCGGTGTGCTTCCACTTTGACTGGTCTCGAAAGCAAAACGCTGAAGGATTGAGGCGCCAAGCCGGTGATGACCGTGACCGCGAGCACCGATCGCGGCGGATGAACCGAAGGTCATTGTGGGTGGCCGCTCAGAAGGCCCAAATACCCAGAAGCATATCATTGGTCTGTTATATTTCTTGATATTCTGGGCCATTGCTTGTCCTCCTTTGATCCAGTTCAAAATCGCTGTCAGCGGCCAGTCAGATGTTCCGCAACATCCACATC
>CALGEE010000511.1 GCA_937881525.1 uncultured Sphingomonadales bacterium
GTGCTGGAGGGGCCGCAATGACGCTTCCGATCATCTATATCGACGCAGAACTTCCCTCCGTGCCGCGAAGCAGTCGGACCACGCAGCCATTCTGGCACGCACTCGCTGAGGGCCGTTTCCTGCTTCAGCAATGCAAGGGTTGCGGATCGCTGCGCTTCCCGCCGGGAGCAATTTGCCAAAGCTGCCCCGGAGGCGAAGTAAAATGGATCGAGGTTTGTGGCAAAGGGACCCTCTATGCGCTGACAACCGTTCATGTTGGCCCACCGCCGTTGATGCGCGATGGCCCCTATACCCGGGCTATTGTGGATTTGGACGAAGGCGTTCGCCTGATTGCCGAATGGCACGGCGATCCGGAGACCCCTTTCGATACAGCTGTCGAACTTATCGTTTCGCGCTACAACAATGGCTGCCTGTTCGGCGCCCGCTCAGTTCCGTCCAAGTGAGCTCGCATAGGCCGAAACCGGTGCCAGGTCTTTTTCCATAACGGCCTTCGCAGATTGGGCCATCTGCTGTCCGGCTACGTCGGACGGATCATAACCCCGCGCACCAGACTGATAAGCCTTCAGGCTGGTTAGGATGTACCAGTCAGCCTGTCCCGCCAGTCGGGGAGCTCCAAGATCGGCATTGCCCATGCCGTCTGCACCGTGGCATGCAGCGCAGCTTTCATAAGCCTGTTTGCCGCGTTGCAATTGGCCGCTTGATGTGGGGATCGTAGAAAACGCTGCTGGTGCAGAAAGCTTGGCATAATGGGCCGCAGCTGTTTTGCGTTCTTCAGGGCCAAGCGATTGAGCAATAACGTGCATCTGTGAACCAAAAGTGTCGCCGGGATGCGTGCCGCGCAAGCCTTTGGCAAAGTGTGTTAGTTGTCCTTCCATAAAGGTAGGGTCTAAGCCGGCAAGGCGGGGTGCTGACCTCGCTTCCAGTCCTTCACCCTTGCTACCATGGCAAGCGGCACAGCTTGCAATCAAGGTCTTTGCCTGACGCTCTGGCATGCCGACGGATGCAGCGAACGCCATTCCCGTGATAGCTGCGGATAAACCGAACGAAGCTATCCATTTCGTTTTCTGCCTCATTTACATCTCCCCGCATAACATTCTTCGATAATGAAAGCCTGAAATTCCAACAAACTCAACTATGCATCGATTTTGCATAACATATGCAGGATATCCAATAAGCATGTTGAGCAGGGTCCGATTAGAGCTTGAAATCGGAGCAGCATACAAACGAATGGGGAGGTTATAATGTCAAGAACTTGGAAAAGTGCGCTTTTAGTGAGTGGTGCATGGATTGCGCTCGCGGTTGCCCCTGCCTCTGCGCAGGATACGGCAGCACGAGCTAGCGACGAGACTGCATCTGATAGTGGAGAAATTATCGTAACGGCACAGCGCCGCGAACAATCGGTACAGGACATTCCCTTTACCGTAAACGCAGTGAGTGGCGACGATCTCGCAACAGCCTCGGTAACCGACGTTTTTGCCCTGCAGAACCAAGTTCCCGGGCTGGATATTCGCACGACAAACCCTCCATCCGCTGGCGGTGCATTCTCAATCCGTGGTTTGGGAACGGGCGTTTTCAATTTGGGCTTTGAGCCTTCGGTTGGCACAGTGATTGACGGTATCTATCGTTCGCGTTCAGGTCTTGTCGCGGGCAGCGACTTTCTTGACCTCGAGCGTATCGAAGTTCTCAAGGGGCCGCAGGGAACGCTTTTTGGCAAGAACACTTCTGCAGGCCTGATTCATTTCATCACCGCAAAGCCAAAAATCGGGGACATGGAAGCGACCGTTCGCGGCGAATATGGCAATCGCAAGCGCCTGAGCCTGCAGGGCATGGTCAATGTACCAATTGGCGATAGTGCTGCCTTCAGGCTTTCGGCGGGTTTTGTCGACGATGACGGCTATATCCGCGACGCCGTTACCGGCGCGGGCTATGGCGAAAAGCATCGCTGGAATGTCCGCGGCCAGTTTCTGATTGAACCGAGCGAAGCACTGAGCATTCGAATAATCGGCGACTATGCCAAAGCCGATGAGCTTTCGATCACTGCTGTCCCATTCAAAGTCGATGCTGCAGATTTCGCGTTCAATCGCACGGTTGCGCTTGCTGCAGGTTCCGATTTCTTTGCGGACCGCTCCGACAGTCGTCGACGTGCAGCAATCAACACGCCGCCTTTGCTAAATGCAGAGGATTGGGGGATTTCAGGCGAAATCAACTATGACTTCGGTGGCGCAACGCTCACCTCGCTCACCTCTTACCGCAAGTTCACCGACACCTTCCAGGGTGACAATGACTTCGTTGGCACCGACATATTGAACACCAACCAGGGCGAGAGCATCAAAACCTTTACCCAGGAACTTCGCCTTGGCGTGGATGTTGGCGAAGCGGTCGACCTGATTGTTGGTGGATTTTATAGCGACGAGACCATTCGTCGCTTGAACCAGTTCGTTTGGGGTAGCCAGATTGTTGGTAATGGTCCCGGTTTCTTTTTCCCCTGGACACCCGGCATCGCCTTTACCGATAATATGGGCCAAAATGGCGAAAGCTATGGTGTTTTTGCACATGGTATCGCTGAAGTAGGCGCTCTGACAATAACAGGGGGTATTCGGTATTCGGGAGATAATAAGGACGGCTTTGGAACGTTCACTTATCCTCAACCATTCCCGCTTCCAATGGTATACAACTACGGTGCGGGAACTAATGTCCCTGCCAAAGTGCGCGACAACGGTATCAGCGGAACCGCTAGCCTTTCCTACGCGGTGACGGATGACGTAAATCTCTACGGTACCTATAGCCGTGGTTATAAGGGTGGTGGCGTCAGCCTCATCCGCGACGCCGGTGGTATTCTGGTCGGTCCGCAATTCGGCCCTGCTCCGCCTCCGGGCTGTGGCGCGGGTCCTTTCCCGGGTACGTTCAGCTGCACGCCGTCCGACCCGACTTTTGAGAAGGAAACAGTCAACCATTTCGAAGTCGGGATGAAAGGACAGTTCCTTGATCGTCGCGCGACATTGAACGTTGCCTTGTTTAGTACGAAGGCAAAGAATTTGCAGACGCAAAGCCTGCTGCCTTCGGGTTCGTTCAGCGTGGTCAATATCGGTTCGGCCAAATCGCGGGGTTTGGACATGGATCTGACCTTGCGCCCGACAGACGGTTTGGAACTCAACGGAGGCGTAGTCTATGCCAAGGTCACCGACCAGAATGGCAATGACCTCGACCATGCACCGCGTTTCAGTGGCGGCGTCGGTGCGACCTATGAATGGGATTTTGGCAGCTCGGGGCTCAGTGCATTCATGCATGGCGACCTTGGCTTCAAGAGCAAATATTTCACCACCAACGACCTAAGCCAGTCGCAAAAGCCATATGAGATTGCTAATGCGCGGCTTGGTATCCGCGGGCCCGATGACAAGTGGGAAGTCTCGGCATGGTGCCGCAACTGCTTCGACACGAAGTATCGCACGATTGACTTTGGCATTCCGCTCGATGGTGCGGCATTCAATTTCGACGGCGCCTCGGTGTTGAGCTACATCGGCGAAGCACGCTTCTATGGGATAACGCTGCAGTATAAATACTGAATTGAGCGATAATTAGGTTCTTTGAAAGGCCCCCCGAACTTAGTTCTGGGGGCCTTTTTATGGCCTGAAAATTTGGCGGTCGTCGCTGCCACACCGCCTAGGAAAAGAGGTGTTACCGCCACAGATTGTCCCCCATCTCCGACCTAGGAGGCGCGGAGTGAAACAATTGGTTGAATATCCCAGTGTAACAATATGGCGGCTGCTCTCTGGCGTGCGGTCGAGTCCTACTCGACCGCCTCCGCAACGTGTAACGGGTCGAGGGCAGTTTGAGCTTCTTTTCTCATATTCATTGCCATGTGCCCAAAATCGGGACCGAATTCATTATCTACCCCTTCGATCGGAGTGTTAGGTTGGGCTTAGATCCGATTGCAGTGCGGACCGATTGCGTGGCAATTACCGGTACTTGGATTCCATGTTCGCTCAGTTCTGCGGAAAACCTTCTCGTCAGGCCTGACATTCAATGCTTGGCTACCGAATAGGTGCCGCAGAACGGGAAGGGGAAACCCCGGCGAGCGAAACAATGAAGATGATCTCGCCAGCCGGACGACGCGGAAAGGGAAATATTGCAGGATGATCGCAAAGGGACTGAACAGATTGAGTTCGATCGCATCTCTGAACCCGGCAATTGATTGGTAGAACGTTGCCGCCGGCATGCTGGTTCTGGACTTGTTATACAGGACATCAACCAGCTTGTCGAAATGCCGGTGACAGGATGGATCGCTAAGTCAGTTGCTGTTTGGTGCAGGCAGATCGTTGCCCATGTCTGCGGCAATCTTCCAGCTGTCGTCGGCTTGTTTTTTCCACACAAAGAATACCTTGCCTTCGCCGCTATGGCCAGGCATCGGCAGCCCGCTTGAACGCATGATGAGGCTACTGCGATAGGTTCCCCAGCTATAGGCGAGGTCACCTTCTTGCCGGATGCCTGTCAGTTTCACGGACATGGCTGTAACATCGAGGTTTTGTGCGACAAATCTGCCAAACCCGCGGAGCCCTTCTTTGCCTTCCATCGCCGGCATGCGATTGTGCAGGCCTATGGCATCCTTATCAAAGATTTCGAGCCATTGCTCGACCTTGCCCGCCTTAAATGGTGCTATGTAATTGGTGTCGATTGCATGTTGAGCCTTCGCCAATGTCCATTCTTCGGACTGCGTGACGGCGATGTTGTGTTGCACATTATCTGTTTCGGCATGCACGGCGCAGCCAGAAAGTGCCGCAGCGGCTAAGATAGATATCGTTCTCATGTGGCACCCCTTGGAGACTATTCTAGCATTGTTGTTGTTGTTGTCGTTATGCTCGGCCACCTGTTACTTATTAGGAAGTGCATAAGACAGCCCAAAGAGTGAATAGGACATAGTGGACCACCATCCGCTAATTGATAGCATCGGGATTTGCGTGCAGAGGATTAACGATGACTGACAACCGCTTCCTTTTTAACAGGCGAGATATGATGGCCGGGGTCTCCGGCCTGGGTGCACTCAGCTTGTTACCGCTGTCTGCTTGCGGATCACGCACATTGCCACCTCTCGCACTTGACGGGCGCGTGATTACAACAGAAGCGCAGGATTACGAAGCCTGGCGCTCCGGTCTGGTCTGGCAATCGCGAAAGCCAGTGCGTTACCCGGCGATGATCGTCCGCCCCAACAGCGCCGAAGCCGTGCAGCAGGCGGTGAATTATGCTCGCGCAAACAAGTTGAAGATTTCGGTTAAATCTTCAGGCCATAATCTTTGGGGCAATTATTTGCGTGATGAGGGCATGCTCATCGACATGTGGAATTTCCGAAAGGTAGAGATTGATGACGGCGGTGAAAGTGCGTGGATTGAACCTAGCGTGTGGAGCCGCGACATTATGGTCGCCCTCGGCAAGCAAGGCCGTGCTTTTCCTGCATCGCATTGCGCCGCGGTCGGCATGGGCGGTTTCCTTTTAGGCGGCGGTGTCGGGCTCAATTGGGAGAATTGGGGCGGGCTTTCTTCGCACAGCATCATCGGTGCCGAAGTCGTGACCGCCGATGGAAAACTGCTGCGTATTGACGATGCCAATAACCCCGATCTCGCATGGGCGCTGCGTGGCGCCGGCAACGGATTTCCAGGGATTGTAACGCGCTTCCACGTCAAAACCTATCCGGCACCACCCATCGTGACCTCGGCCACCTACATCTTCCCAGCCTTGCGTGCCGGTGAAGCTATCGCTTGGATGGAAGACATGAAAGCGCGAGGTATGCTCGTTGATTGTGAACCGCTTATCATTTTGGCACACAGTCCGATGGCTCCGCCCGACGCCACTGGTCCCGATGCTAAAGCCTGCGTCGCGCGGATCAACCTGTTTGCAAGCTCTGACGCCGCTGCGGAGAAGCAGCTGGCCGCAATCGCCAACGAGCCGGTGGCGGCCACCGCATTGATGAAAATTCCGCGTCAGGATTGGAGCTTTGAAAAGAGCTATTTCGAGACGCTCAGTTACAAAGTGCCACTCAATTACGGCTTTTTCGGCGTCGACAATATCTGGACAAACCGCATCGCCGAAGCGCTGCCTGTATTGGCCAAGCAGTTTCTAGATTCTCCTGGCCCTGGATCACATGTTGTCATGTCGCTTATCGATCCGGCGCCGCATCCGGCCAACGCTGCAGCCCGTATTCAAGGTAGGCTCTATATCGGCATTTATTCGATTGGTGACACAGCGGAAAAAGGCGAAGTGGCAATCGGCTGGCTGCGCAAGACCTCCGATGCGCTCGCCCCCTTTGCTTCGGGCCGCTATATCAATGAAATCGATGTCGAACGCGACGAGCCTCCGATTGCCAGCTGCTTTGCGCCAGATGACTGGAGACGGTTACAGGCGGTCCGAAGCAAATATGATATGGAAGGCGTATTTCAGACCTGTCTGGGCACTTGATCGGCGCACCCTTCGCAAAGCAATTCGTGGCCGTCCCATAATCGCTGGGCCGAGGCATCCGCTATGCTCACCTGACATCATGATGGGAGTCTGAGTATGGAAGTTGCAGTAATTGGTGGTGGTCACGGTGGCTATGCGGCGGCAGCGGAGATTTCTGAACACGGACACACCGTGCGTTTCTGGCGGCGCAATGCTGAGGATTTCCAAGCGGTTCTAGCAAACCCGACCATCAGGGTGAAGGATTTCAAAGGTGAACGCGACATCGCCATCGCACGTCCGACCACTAGCCTAGGTGAAGCCGTCAAAGGGGCCGAACTGATAGTCATCCCACTTCCAGCCACAACGCAAGAATCGCTGGCCGTCGATTGCGCACCTTTCTGGGAGGATGGTCAGGTCGTCTTCCTGCCACCCGGCACACTCGGCAGCTACATTTATCTGAAAGCCGCGCGCGATGCCGGAAACCTCGCCGATGTGACCTTCTGCGAAACGGGGACGCTCCCCTATCTCGCACGCAAGCACGGCCCAGCCTCTGTTGTGATCTCCGGCTATGGTAAGCATCTGCCGACCGGTTGCATTCCGGCCCGCAACAGCGATAAGGCGCTTGCAAAGCTGGCACAGGTCTATCCAGCAATCCATCCGATTGAGGATGCCATGTCAGCCGCCCTTATGAACGCTGGCGGCATCATCCACCCGCCTCTGATCATGATGAACGCGGGACCGCTCGAGCATTTCGAACGTTGGGACATCCACAATGAAGGAACCCAGCCCGCGATCCGCCGCACGACCGACGCGCTCGATGCCGAACGGATCAGCATCCGCGAATCTCTTGCATATACCGCTCCTCATTATCCGCTCGCGGACCATTATGCTAAGGAAGGCAACGAATGGATGTATGGCCGGGGGGCGCATGGTACACTAACGGATAGCGGGGACTGGCGCGAGCATATCGTGCTGACCGAACATCGCTACATGCTGGAAGACACTCGGCTTGGCCTTTCGATGCTCAGTTCTATCGGGAAGTGGACTGGTGTAAAAACACCGATCGTCAACGGATTTCTCGCCATCGGCTCGGCTATTACGGGTCGCGACCTCTACGCAGAAGGACGCACACTTGAAAATCTCGGCTTGGCAGAGCTCGGCCGAGATCAGATGGCTACACTCATGCGCGAGGGTATCTAATGATGGTTGATATCGGTATTTTGGGTATGGGCAGGATGGGGCGTGGAATTGCTGAGGCCTACGCCTTTGCAGGCAAGCGCGTGCTTATGATTGACGTTAAAGCGCGCAACGAGGCTGATCGTAAAAAGCTTTATACGGAAGCCAAAAAAGAAATCGCCGACGATTTGGTCTTTTTGGCCGGGCTAGGGATTGGATTAGAGGCGGAGCAGGAAGAGGCGCTGGGACTGATTACCATGTGTGGGCGCGAAGAGGCAGAGGGGAGGATTGGCGGTATCCCCTTATTCTACGAAGGCGTCCCGGAAACGCGCGAAGCCAAAGACGAATTATTTACGTGGGCATGCCAGCATGCTGCGCCCGACGCGGTGATGGCCTCCACCAGCTCCACCATGGCCGTTGACGATCTCGCTTCGATGGGAACCAACCCAGAAAGATTTGTAAATGCGCACTGGCTCAATCCTGCGATGCTCATGCCACTTGTCGAGGTGGCGCGGGGTACCCAAAGCAGCGACGCAGCTGTGACAACACTTGTTAGCAGTTTAGAGGGGATTGGTAAGTCGCCGGTTGTGATGAAAAACTCACCCGGTTACATCATCCCTCGCATTCAGGCGCTTGCGATGAATGAAGCAGCTCGGCTCGTGGAAGAGGGTGTGGCCTCGGTAGAGGATGTCGACAAAGCCATTCGCCTCGGATTTGGTATTCGCTACGCCGTCCTCGGGATGATCGAGTTCATCGATTTTGGTGGCAACGACATTCTCTATTATGCGTCTGACTATCTCTCGAAGAACATTGATGAAAGACGCTACAAAGCGCCAAATTCTGTTGTTGAGAATATGAAGTCAGGCCGTAACGGAATGCGTGATGGTGCAGGCTTTTATGATTGGGACGGAATTGATGTCGCCAGCTACCGAGCGAAGAGACTGGGCGCATTTGTATCCTTGCTCCGGGCGCTTGACTTAACACCCAAAAGGAGGACCTAAAGATGCCGTGGAGCCGCGATGAAATGGCTGCCCGTGCAGCGCGAGAACTCGAGGACGGGTTTTATGTCAACCTTGGCATTGGGATCCCGACGCTGGTGGCAAACTATAGGCCGGAAGGCATCTCCGTTACACTCCAGTCCGAAAATGGCATGCTGGGTATCGGTCCGTTTCCCTATCCCGATGAAGTCGATCCCGACCTAATCAATGCCGGCAAGCAGACGGTCAGCGCACTTGCGGAGTCGTCCTATTTCGACAGCGCCCAGTCATTTGCAATGATCCGTGGTGGCCATATCGATTTGACTGTACTCGGCGCAATGGAGGTTTCCGAAACGGGAGACATCGCCAACTGGAAGGTGCCTGGGAAAATGATTAAGGGCATGGGCGGAGCCATGGATTTGGTTGCGGGCGTCAAGAAGATCGTTGTCGTAATGGAGCATTGTGCCAAGGATGGCAGCCCCAAATTTTTACCGGAATGCAGCCTTCCACTGACAGGGAAAAATGTTGTAGATATGGTCATAACAGATCTTGCCGTATTCCAGCGGAATGATCACCAATCGCCGTTCGAGCTAATTGAGCTTGCTCCATGCGTTTCGTTAGAAGAGTTGCGAAGCAAGACCTCCGCGCATTTTGAGCTCCCGGTTTGACCGGCCCCCATTGAGTGGTCCGTGTTGATTGTTAGTGCATGATTGCCTCCTTGGCCAGTGCTGGTCGCAGGTGGAGCGAAG
>CALGEE010000512.1 GCA_937881525.1 uncultured Sphingomonadales bacterium
CCTCCAAGACACATGAAGTGCCACTGCTTGCACCCTTCTCGTTTAGCGGTGACTCGGACATGCGCAGTGTGCTCAACGACGGTGCGATCCGTGATTTCAACGTAATCTTCGATCCGAGCCAGATCAAAGCAGAAGTTCGCGTTGTGAACGGGCCGGTCCATGACAGTATCGGTTCAACAGCTCAAAATGTTTATGCGGTCTTCGCCATCCAAGGGTCAAGCGAATGCAACGGAGTGACTTTGCAGCAAGGGAACTGCGCGCTGATCGAAAACGAGGCGCTTTGTGTGACGGTCCCTAAAGCGAGCAAAACGTTATACATTCAGCTCTCGGGTTTGTCAGCTTCGGCGTGAATCCAGTTCCGGAACGCCTGAACGGGCCTCAACTTCATCGCATCATGGCGGCACACAAACCAGTATGAAAACTGCGATCGTGCAATTTGAGGAAAGGCATACACCAGCTTTCCTTCGTTGATGGCATCTACGACAAGTGGGGATCTACCCATCGCAATCCCTGACCCGTTGATCGCTGCTTGAATGACCAAATTGGCCTGCCCATATTTACGCGTCTTCGGAAAATGCGGCAACGTCACATTGACTTCTTTTGCCCAAAAATCCCAATTCGAACGCCAGTCGCTTTCCTTTGTCTCGTCCTGGAGGATTACGAAGCTCGCAAGGTCTTCGATAGTGTTTAGCTTCTCGGCCAGTTCTGGTGCGCAGACTGGTGCCATGAATTCGGACATGATCGGTTCGGCGTGCATTTGCGGAAACCCGCCGGCGCTGTAGGCAATGATTGCATCCGCCTCGCTTGTTGCTGGGTCCTGTGATTTCGGGTCAGTCGACAGTGAAAAAGGGACGTCAGGATTTTGTTCATCAAAGTGAATAAGCCGCGGCAGTAGCCAGATAAATGCAAAACCCGGTGGCGCAGCGACAAGCAGTCCGCTGCTGCGTAACTTAGGGCTTTCCCTCATTTCATCGCAAATCAGTTCGATCGACGAAAAGCCGTCACGGACGGCCGTGGCCAATCGTGCGCCGTGTTCAGTTGGCACGGTGTGGGGATTTTGCCGGATCAGAAGGCGATGTCCGAGCCAGTTTTCCAGCAGTTTGATGTGCTGGCTCACCGCGCTCTGCGTCACGTTCATTTCTTCTGCAGCGCGACCAAAACCACGCAATCTGACAACCGCTTCGAGTGTGCGCAGGGCGTTGTATGGAAGTGTCTTCAGCATTGCGGTGACGTTCTTTTTGTTTTCATTCTATGAGGTAGCTTTTATCTGACTACCCGATCGTAGCCATAAGGTCAGCAATAGCTGCGCGGTATCGCGCCTTAATCTCAAACTGATCCACGTGTTGACCATCTTGCACCATGTGACGGCCCGCGGACCAGACATCTGTTACGATGTTATCTTTTGCCGCAAACACAT
>CALGEE010000513.1 GCA_937881525.1 uncultured Sphingomonadales bacterium
ATTTAAGTTGGAGAAATCATTGACGATATGTCCCCAAATTTCGGCAGGCCCACCCAAGGACGGTGCCGCTGACACCGTTGCGGTCAAAAATTCGAGCATCATCACTTCGCCAATTGCTTACTGATTCATCGAGTCAAAAAAGTCTTCGTTGGTCTTCGAATCCTTCATCTTATCGAGCAAGAACTCCATCGCGTCGATAGTGCCCATTTGCATGAGAATGCGGCGCAGGACCCACATTTTCTTGAGCTTGTTTTCCTCAACCAACAATTCTTCCTTACGCGTACCGGATTTGCCTACATCCAGTGCTGGGAAGATACGCTTGTCGGCGACCTTGCGATCCAGGACGATTTCGGAGTTGCCTGTGCCTTTAAACTCTTCGAAGATAACTTCATCCATGCGGCTGCCGGTATCAATCAAGGCCGTCGCGATGATAGACAGCGAGCCACCTTCCTCGATGTTGCGTGCTGCGCCAAAGAAACGCTTTGGACGTTGCAACGCGTTGGCATCCACACCGCCGGTCAGCACTTTTCCAGATGATGGGACAACGGTGTTATAGGCACGGCCAAGACGCGTGATGGAATCGAGCAAGATGACCACGTCATGCTTATGCTCAACCAAACGTTTTGCTTTTTCTATAACCATTTCAGCTACTTGCACGTGACGGGTTGCGGGTTCATCAAAGGTGGAGGAGACAACCTCACCCTTCACCGAACGCTGCATATCGGTAACTTCCTCGGGGCGCTCGTCGATCAACAGAACGATCAGGAACACCTCTGGATGGTTTTCCGTGATGGCACGGGCAATATTTTGCAGCAACACGGTTTTACCTGTCCGCGGTGGCGCAACAATCAACGCACGTTGGCCCTTACCCTGCGGGCTGACTATGTCGATGACGCGAGCCGACTTATCCTTAACCGTTGGGTCAAGTGAATCGAGTATCAGCTTTGAATCTGGATATAGCGGTGTTAGGTTATCGAAATTGACGCGGTGGCGCACGGCATCGGGATCATCGAAATTGATCTTCATCACTTTGGTCAGGGCAAAATAACGCTCGCCATCCCTTGGCGCACGAATTTCGCCTTCTACTGTATCACCAGTGCGCAGGCCGAACTGGCGGACTATATTTGGCGACACGTAAATATCATCTGGACCCGCGAGATAATTGGCCTCAGGCGAACGCAAAAAGCCAAAGCTGTCAGGCAAAACCTCGATCGTGCCCAGACCCATGATCTGCTCGCCGTCTTCGGCAAGTTCTTTCAGGATCGCAAACATAAGATCCTGTTTGCGCAAGGTAGACGCGCCCTCGACACCCAGCTCTTCAGCCATCGATACAAGGTCAGCAGGATTTTTGCTTTTCAGCTCTTTCAAATGCATAGAAAATTCCGTTGGATGGACGCAGTGCCCAGGTTGGTCGCCGATATAAAAAAGATAATCGGTCGAATTTTGAAAAGTCAGTGGCGCAATTGTTATGTGGATAGCGCCTCATGCCCAGGACGGGCTTGGCCTTTTAAATACCCAGTGATGGCCACGCCGTCAACTGTTCTAAAATCACAATTGTTTAGTCAGTCCATTAAGCGGCTGGCGCTTAGAAGGGTTTGGCAATTACCAATATGACAATGATGGCAGAGGCAATACCGGGAACTTCATTAAGCAAACGCAATTGCTTGCCAGTTAAACGCCGTTCACCGCGCGCCAGCTTCTTGGCATAGCTTACAGTCCAGCCATGATAGGCGGACAGTCCCAAAACAAACAATAATTTGGCGTGAAACCATCCTTGCGCCATCGCGCCGATATTATACGCGAGCAATAATCCCAAAACCCAAACCACAATGATGGACGGATTAAGGATGATTTTGATGAGTTTGGATTCACGGTCTACCCATTTGGCAGCTTCTTCAGACCCTTCAGCACTTTCCTGATGATAAACGAAAAAGCGCGGAATCATGAACAAACCCGCCATCCAAAAAATGACGAAAATAACGTGAGTAGATTTCAGCCAGACATATAGCACAGATAGCGTTTCCATCATAAAAATGGCCTTTTTGGGTTAACCCTTACGGACCAAATTGAGAAGCAATTCAA
>CALGEE010000514.1 GCA_937881525.1 uncultured Sphingomonadales bacterium
GGTCCAGTAATGTTCGTCCAGAACCTGCCAATGATATACGCAATCTTCATCGGCATTCTCCTCAGCTCAATCTTTCTTTTCATCATTGGCAAAATAACAATCCGTTCCGTCAGCCGGATCACGGATGTCCCCAACCGGATTCTATACCCGATTGTTTTGATCTTGTGCATTTTTGGCTCATACGCAGTTAACAATGCGCTCCTCGATGTTTTCGTGATGATCGTGATGGGTGTTCTTGGCTATCTCATGCTGCGCATGAGAATACCGGCGGCCCCGTTCCTGATCGGATTTATTCTGGGCCCGCTTCTCGAAGACAGTTTCCGCCAGAGCCTAAGGCTTTCAGAAGGCGGCTATGGGATATTCTTCGATAGCATCATCTGTTGGATATTTTGGGGGCTGACTACGGGGTCGTTGCTTTTGTTACTGCGTGGCAGATTCGCAATCAGCGACGCCGACATCAAAGCACGGGCTGAAAATAACTAACAAACCGCAATCGGAGTCGATATGTCGAAAAATCCGCAACCGCTCAAGGAACTTGGCGCCTACAAATACGCGTTTGGTATCATCACCGACACCCATATCAATGAAGACGAAGAACATTGCAGTTCGCCATTCGATGTAAATCGTCGTGCCAATCGTCGGATGCGCCATGTCGTCCGTTCACTCAATCAGCAAGACCTCGCGTTCGTCGTCAATGTCGGGGATCTGATCCATCCCGTGCCAGCATTGTCGGACCGATATGCACAAGCCGCCGGAAACTTTCACAATCAGGTCGCGGACCTGCGCCATAAGCTTTATCTAACGCCTGGCAATCATGACATTGGCGACAAGCCTAACAACTGGGCGCCGAGCGCGGGAATCTGTGACGATTATATTGCCCTTTGGACGGAACACTTTGGGGCTGATTTTCAAGCCTTTGATCATGATGGTGATCGGTTCGTCATCATCAACGCGCAGATCATCAATTCAGGTCTTGAACAGGAGAAGAAACAGGCCGAATGGCTCGAGCAAGAACTGGCAGCGTCGGACGGTCGGCGAATATTCATGTTCAGTCATTACCCGCCTTACTTCACGCGCATCAATGAGATTGAAAATTATGACAACATTGGCGAGCCGGGCCGGACCTGGATGCTCGATCTGCTAGCGAAGCACAACGTCGAAGCTTTGATGATCGGCCACGTCCATAATTTCTGGTACAATCGGCATCATAATACGGATTGCTATTTGTTGGCTTCGACTTCATTCGTCCGTCAGGACTATAGTGAAATGTATCACGCTCAACCGGGCCCTGATGACGAGGCCGGACGGAATGATCGTCCAAAGCTGGGGTACGCTATCATGCATGTGTATGAGCATGGCCACACGATCGAATTCGTGCGGACATTCGGCGCTGAGCAGGCCGAAGGTGATGCGTTGCCGACGGCTCTAGCTGCGTACTTTCCTTCGTTGCATCCCCGCACCAATCGCTACACCAATTTAGGTTTTGATATGCGTCAGAACTGGATGGAGAAGGTCGAAATTCCTCCAACAGGCGGCTTGGATGAATTTGATCGCAAAGAAGTCCGCAACGATTATCCACTGATGGCGCTTTGGGAACTGGGAATTCGTAAACTCCGGGTGCCAATGCGCGACCTTCTCTTGCCCGAAAATCGCGAAAGGATGCGCGTCCTTTGCGATCACGGGCAAGAATTTACCTTGTCGTCATTTGGTGAACCCTCAGCATTAGAACGTGAATTAATCCTGGCTCATCAAGATATTTTCAATGCCTGGGAAATCGCAGTGAATTGGGATTTTATTGATCAAGAAGCATTCGGTATCGGTGAGATCGCCCGCGCAGTCGACATTCCCGTTTACCTATCAAGACTACGTTCCAGCGATGAACTACGAGCCGAAGCGGGCGGTCGTTACTTCCATGTGATAAATCAAGGCTTTGTTACCAATGATCAAGTGCAAATGGCGGCGACCCTCAAGCGGTCTGAATTCAAAAATTCCTTCGCCGGATTTGTATTCCGCCTAACGGCGGACCAACGCCCGCACCAAGGAATATCTGATATTGCCAATGTCTCAAGCGAGTTGGGCGTCACCGCATCAATCCATCTTCGAATGTGCGGCAGCAACCCCGCCGAAGCGCAGCAGGATGACGCTTGGGTTTCAAGCCGTTTGGCGGAGGCGATCCTTACCACGGCAAACCTAGATAACGTGGCGGTCTTTGCTGATACATTTGTAGATAACGATCGCGGGTACTTTGTCCGCAATGGTGTGTTGGATCGACTGTGTAATCCGCGCGTCGGTTTTCACGTGGTGCGGAATACGCTCGGGTTTCTCAATCAAATGGATGAACCATTTAAGTTGGAAACGTTATCCCGGCCGGATATGTTTGTTCTTGCAAGCGATAGTCAAAAATGGGTGTTGAGTGCAGCGATGGCCTCGCGGGTAGTTGAAGCCA
>CALGEE010000515.1 GCA_937881525.1 uncultured Sphingomonadales bacterium
CTTTCAATTCTCGGAGCCGTGGCTGCCAGCGTCATGATGGCGTCATCTGTTGCACAGGCTGGATCCCATTCTGTTCCAAAGCTTCCTTGTGAAACAGCTCAATTGATAGTGCCTTGGAAGCCCGGAGGTGGCACACAGGTTCTTTATGCACTGGTTGAAAAAACCATTAGCGAAATGGACACGCCTTATAATTTGAAGGTGGTAACAGTTCCGGGTCAAGGCGGCAACAAAGGCGCCAAGCAGGCAGCCAAAGCTGCACCCGATGGCTGTACCCTATTTGCCATTCACCAGTCAGCGATCACCAGCTTTTTGAATGGCCGGATCGATTTCCATTATAATGGCTTCGACGCGGTTGCAAATGTTACGATCACACCGGACATCATCGGTGCTGCTGGAGATGCTCCGTTTAATTCAATTGAAGAAATGGTTTCATATGCAAAGGCCAACCCTGGTCAGGTAACTGCAGGCGCAACCTTTGGCTCAACATCACATTTCATCTGGCTGTTACTTCAAAAAGCGACCGGCGCAAAATTAAAACTTGTACCATATGATGGAACTGCTGAGCGCATGAACGCACTTCTGTCAGGTGCAATCACATTAGGAGCCGTAAACGTTGCGTCAGGCTTAAAGCATCTGGAGGCAGGCACAATTAAAGCTTTGGCAATTGCAAATGATGATCGTGACCCCAAACTGCCAAACACACCTACTCTAAAAGAGCGCGGCATAAATATGAGTTTCGCACTTGAGCGTGGTATTATGGCGCCAAAAGGCACGCCAAAAGAGGTTATCGATATGTGGGCTGGTATTATCAAACAAGCTGTTGACAATCCGAGCTTGCAAAAAGCCATGGCGGCGAAAGGCACCGGCCTTCGCTATCAGGGCCCTGCGGAATTTACCGCCTATTCCAAAGATCTATACGACGCTTATGAGGCTGTAGCCATCGAAATTGGCATGTATAAAAAATAAGAAAAGCGGCTAAAAATACATAGCCTGCTTAACAACTGTATATTGGCTGGCAACCGCAGGTTGCCAGCCGCGCTTTACTTTCTTTTCTAAATCATGCGGTTCAAACATGTCATTCAATCGGGATAGCTTAGTAGCTCTATGTCTAATATTGGCAAGCGGTGGTCTTATGCTTGCCAGTTTTGAGATACGAGAGCCTGACTATGGTGTTTTATCACCTGCGGCTTGGCCAAGGCTAATCATCGTCATCATTGGCGGCTTGAGCGTTATTTACCTCATCCAATCCTTCAGCACGTCGCAGAAAGACATTTCTCCTGTGCCAAAAAAGACGCTTAAGGAGTTTGTTTTATATTGGCGAAACGTGATTGCTGTCTTTTCGATTTTTGCATTGTACCTGCTGGCGCTTCCCTATTTGGGCATGTTAGTTGGTAACATTTTATTTAGCTTCATCCTGCTGACCGTTCTTGGCGGCTGGAATGCAATTTTAACACATCTGGTAATCGCCTTAGGTGCGTCTGGCGGCATGTGGATTCTCTTTACACATGTGCTGGAAGTATTTTTGCCACGCGGATCTTTGACGGGATTTTAAACCTCAAATGGATATTTTTCTCGAAGCACTGCTGAATATCATCGACCCAGTAACTTTGACTTATATGGTCATCGGTGTTGGTGCAGGGTTGATGGCAGGCTCGATTCCGGGCTTTACCATTGCAATGGCGATCGTTTTGACGCTGCCTTTTACTTTTTCAATGCCGCCCGCACAAGGGCTTGCGACGATGATTTCGGTTTTGGTTGGCGGTTTGTCTGGCGGTCTTATGTCGGGCATCTTAACTGGCATACCGGGAACACCATCTTCAGTGGCAACAACCTTTGACGGCTTTCCAATGGCGCGTGCTGGTGAGCCTGGCCTCGCCCTTGGCATTGGCGTCTGGTCTTCTTTTTGTGGCGGCATTATATCGGCTATATTGCTGGTGTTATTTGCGCCCCAGCTTGCGATGGTCGGGCTGGAATTCCAACCGTGGGATTTTTTCATGCTTGTCATGTTTGCCTTAACCGTGACGGCATCACTTGCTGGTGAACATCTGGTCAAAGGGCTTATCGCCGGTGCCGCCGGTTTATTTATCCGTACCGTTGGTGAGGATGACGCTGTTGGCGTTGGCCGGTTTGACTTTGGCTCCGATTATCTTTTGACCGGGTTTGACTTTATTGCAGTGCTGATTGGATTGTTTGCCTTTTCCCAGCTTCTGTCTGATTTGCGCAATCCCGTTACCGCCCGGAACGCACTTAGTGACAGGAAACAAGTTAAAGTCAAAATCGAACATCGCCGCGCAATCGGAATTTTGTTCAGAAACTGGACCGTTGTAATCCGTTCAGCATTAATTGGAATGTTTACAGGGATTCTTCCCGGCGCGGGCGGCTCTATTGCCAATATCCTTGCTTATGATCAGGCCAAAAAAGCCGCCAAAGATGACTCGAAATTTGGTAAAGGGGATCCCCGCGGTATCATTGCGCCTGAGGCGTCAAATAACGCTGTTGAAGGTGGCGCCTTGACCCCACTTATGGCGCTTGGCATTCCGGGTGATATCACGGCTGCAATCATGCTTGGTGCTTTACTCATGCATGATATTGTGCCGGGGCCAACCTTCATAAAAGACGAGCCGGCACTTGCCTATTCCATATATATAGCCTTCTTCCTGGCAAGCTTCATTATGATTGGA
>CALGEE010000516.1 GCA_937881525.1 uncultured Sphingomonadales bacterium
GCTTGCGCTGCCAGTCGCGGTCAAATTGCGCCGATGTATGCCCGTTGGCCGGACGCGCCTTCGTCGGAACATTGGTCGCCAGCCATTTACGCGCCTTGGCCCGGAAATCCCGGTCGGCTTCGGAATACTGCAGATCCATATCAGTCGTCCACACTGGCGTGGAGCAAGCGACCGAGCAAATCGCGTCGCGCGCCGAACATTTTGATCAGGACCAGCGCGTGCTTCATGTACAAATGGGCGTGGTGTTCATCGGTCACGCCGATTCCGCCGTGCAACTGGATGTTGGTATCGGTGTTCGCCGCCGCCGCAAGGTTCGCCAGATGCTTGGCCGCATCCAGATGTACGCCCGCATCCCTACGGCTTTCCTTCATTGCGGTTGCCGCGAACCATAATTGCGACCTCGCCGCCTCCAGCCGGACAGCCATATCTGCGCATGGGTGCCGGACTGCCTGCCACGACCCGATTTTCTTGCCAAATGTTTCGCGCACTTTGGCATATTCGACGATCTGGTCGAGTGCTGCCTCGGCGAGGCCCACAAGCTGCGCCGCGGTCGCCAATTGCCCCATTCGCCACACAAAATCACCGCTGCGCAATGCAATGAAAGACGTCGAAGCGCCGGTGACTCTCATCGAGTTAGAAGGATCAAGCGACGGCCGGCTTTCTGTCGATGCATCGCCCAGCGAAATCAGTTCAGCCGCATCGCGATTGGCCCAAATTGCATATTTCGCGTCGCCGGAGCCGAAGAGCCGTACTGCAGCACTGTCGGTGACAGCTAGTGCGATGCCAACAGCACCGCTAGTGATCTCGCTCCGCAGCGGCGCGTCCGTCACTGTCATCGCGGCGAGGCACTGCGCCAGTACATCCACGGGTCCGCATTGGCGACCGACTTCGCGGAAAAATAGTGCAAATTCGATTGCCGAAAGGCCGCTGCCGCCGACTTCCTCGGGCAAGGCAAGCGCATACCAGCCCATATCGCCCAATTGCTGTCGCAAATCGTCGCCCATATCGGCAGGCGACGGACCATGAAGCCGGTCAATCGTCATCGCATCCGCAAGAAACTCTGCGGCCGCGTTGGCAATTTCAAGTTCATCGCCATCAGGAACGAGGTACATTGCCACCTCCCGCCTGCGCGACCCCAAATATGGTCATACTTCCGACTTTCCCTTTTCGTCAGGAGCTTTATCCAGCAGCAGGAAATAAATGCAACAGCATAATCGCATTGTTTTCTGTCAGGTTGTTGAAAACCCTGAAATAGTGGCAGATTTAGGGAAGATTAGGATGCAAATAATGCCTCGTCGATACCTATAAATCCGGCCTGCACTGCAAATAGCGCGCCATTTAATTCCGCGCCGGCTGAGTCTGACTTGATAACCATCTTGGTCGAGGTTGCGAAAAGGGTTTTCATATCCGCGCCGCCAAAGGCCGGCTTGGTCGGGTTGGAACAGGGCAGGGCAATGGTGCGGTCGAGCGTGCCATCGGGAAGGTAACGGCGTACCGTGCCAGTGGCGACCACCGCAAGCCAGTATCCGCCGTCCACATCGACTGTTGCCCCGTCGATATGGCCGTCACTGGGGGCAAGCGACAGGAAAATGCGTCGGTTGAATAAGGCTCCGGTTTCAGGATCGATCTCAAAGGCTTCAACACAGCGACTGGGCGTGTTAGAGCAGTAGAGTGTCTGCCCGTCCGGGCTGAATGCAAGGCCATTGGAAACCGACACGCCGTCGATCACTGGCGTCAGCACACTGCCGTCGAGCCGGAACCACGCCCCGCCCGCCGCGCCCCGGTCCGCCGGAAAATGATGATCAAAAGAACCTACCCACAATCGCCCCTGCCGGTCACAGCCGCATTCGTGCAACTTGACATGCGGTGGCAGCGGCGATGGAGCGCGCAAAGTGAGCGCCTCGCTCTCCAGATCGAAATCATAAATGCCATCCGCCAATGCGAGCAGCAACCCGCCGCCAGCCTTGTGCACAAAGCCACCAATACGCTGCGGCATGGGCCAGATATCGTGCGCGCCGCTTTCCGGATGCCATCGGTGGAGTTCGGGCGGCTGTTCGCAATTCACCCACCACAAGGTTTGATCCCGCGCCGACCACATCGGTGATTCGCCCAGATGATTCTGTGCATCCAGTGCCAGGGTGACCTCTGTCATGTCGCTAAATCCCATGTTCAATAATGCCATTCGTCTTGTGCATTACGCTAAGGTCGGGCTATGGCCGAGTCAACATGACGATCCGTTGAATGAAAGGAACAGCATTGGCCCGCCTAGACCGCGCCACTTTGGATAAGGCGATTTTCCCGGCGGCAGTCACCATTCCCACGCGCTTTGCTGATCTTGATCTGCAAGGTCATGTTAACAACGCGGCGGTTCCGGTCATTCTTCAGGAAGCCCGCGTTGATTTCAACAAAGCGGTGGATATGCGCGGTCATCTTGGCGGTCGCCGCCCGATGGTCGCGGGCATCACTATCGAATATGCCGCCGAACTGACCCATCCGGGCGAAATCGAGATATTGACGGCCGTTTCGAAAATTGGCCGCACCTCTTTCACCATCCAGCAGGTCGCCCGCCAAAAGGGCCGCACTGCCATCTATGCAGAAACCACGCTGGTAATCGCCGATGCAACCGGTGCGGCGGCCCTGCCCGAAGGGCTGCGTTGCAATCTTGAAACACTTCTGCTGCGGCAGACCAAGGAAGGAATGAACAGCGATGGCTGAACAGAACATCATCGACCGCTTTTTCGGCTCCATGCAGCCGTGCGACACGGACGTGCTACGCGATTGCCTGACAGAAGACGCCATTGTCTGGCACAGTTTTGACCGCAAAGCGATGCGGCCCGACGATGTCGTCAAATCGTGGGAGGGGATGGCCACAAGCTTCAGCGAACGTGGGGTCGCAGACGTCCGTCGCCAGCAGACGCCAACCGGTTATGTGCAACAGCATCTGTTCGTCGTGCGCGGGAAGGATGGCGTTCGCAAAGCCTGGCCGGTGTGTGTTGTCGTACAGGTGCAGGACGGTAAGATAGCCCGGCTGGATGAATATATCGACCTGTCGGCGGCATTCGATCCGGGTGAGAGGGAGGTTGTTACGCCGGGGTTTTGAGCTTATTTAGCTCAACTCAGCCGCAAACGTCGCATCCGGTCCCGTCCTTACGGATTCCACCCGCGCCATAACCGTTTCTCGGTGCTGGGTTGGCGTCCCCCACGCATAATTAAGCGCAAAAGCGCGTTTCAGGAAGAAGTGCAGGTCCACCTCCCAGGTCATCCCCATCGCGCCGTGCGCTTGCACAGCCATGCGGGTCGCGACGTCGGCAGCGGAGCCGGCGGCGATTTTGGCGTGGGCGATGCGGGCACGAGCGGCCAGGGTGCCGACGGGGAGTTCGGCGGCGGCGGCGTGGACGACGGGACGGGCGAATTCCACCTTGACCTGGGCGGAGGCAATCATGTGCTTGATCGCCTGCGTCGTGCCGATGGGCTTACCGAACTGGACGCGGTCCTTGGCATAAGCCACCGCGAGGTCGATGCTACGTTGGGCGAGGCCGATCATTTCAGCCGCTGCGAGCAATGCGCCGCGATCTGCGGTGTCGCCCCAATCGCTTCCGACTTTGGTGGAGGCGCTCGGGGTCCATTGGACCGAGAATAAACGGCGGAAGGGATCAAAGCTCTCCGCACGGGTCAACGTCACGTCGCCCGGCGCAATAAGGTGGATATCGTCACCATCGGCCAGCAACAGCGCGTCGGCACTGTCGGCATTGGCGACGAACGGATTGACCGGATGGCCAATCGCCACAACTGCGCCAGCCAGCACCTTACCCAGCCAATCGCGATTATCATCGAGCCGTGCCAGGAGGGGCACCACTACCCCAGCCTGTTCGACCAAAGGTTCAGGCAGGCCAACATAACCTGCGGCCTCGGCAATGCCGATCAGGTCCACCATAGTCATGCCAAGGCCGCCCGCGTTTTCGGGGGCGAGCATGCCGATTAGGCCCATTTCGGAAATGGTGCTCCAGCGCGCATCATCGCGTGGCTTTCCAGCCTCCAGCTGCTTGCGTAGTTCGGCAGGTGTGCAGGTTTCCACCAGCATGTCTCGTGCGGCTTGGGAGATGGTCAGCTGGTCTTCAGTGAATGCAAATTGCATGGCTTAAGCTCTCGGAAGGCCAAGCATCCGCTCGGCAATGATATTGCGCTGAATCTCGTTAGATCCGGCATAGATTGGTCCGGCCAACGCGAAGATAAAGCCGTCTAGCCAATCGACGCTCGACACACCGTCGCTGGCTTGCCCCAACAGCTCCGCACGCGGCCCCAAAATGTCGAGCGCGGTCTGGTGTAATGCCACGTCCATCTCCGACCAGAAAATCTTGTTGGTCGAAGACTCAGGTCCGATCGTACCGCCTGCCTGCAACCGCGACGCGGTCGAATAGATAGAGAGCGCATAGGCTTCGGCATCCATCCAATGCTGCGCCACGCGTTCTTTTATCGATGCGGGCAGGTTCGCCTTGTTCGCCTCATAAAGCGCGATCAGGCGCGACGCTGCGACCTGATATCGCGCCGGAGAGCGCAGCATCAGCCCGCGTTCAAAGCCAGCAGTCGCCATACAGACATGCCAGCCTTGGCCTTCGTCGCCCAGTCGGTCGGCCACGGGCACGCGAACATTGTCGAGGAAGATTTCGGCAAACACCATCTCGCCGTCCATCCGCGCAATCGGACGACGAGTAACGCCTGGGGCATTAAGTGGGAAGAAGATCAGGCTCATGCCCTTGTGCCGCTCGCTGCCGGGCTCGCGGAACAGGCCGAATGCCCAATCGGCAAAGACTGCGCGGGTCGACCAGATTTTCTGCCCGTTGAGGATGTATTCATCCCCCTCGCGTGTGCAGGTCGAGCGCACGGCTGCGAGATCGCTGCCTGCGCCAGGTTCGGACCATGCCTGCGCCCAGATGTCATCGCCAGCCGCCATCCGTGTCAGTATGCGGGCCTTTTGCTCTTCGGTGCCAAACTCCATGATCGTTGGACCGAGCAGGAAAATACCATTCTGGTTGACCCGAGTAGGTGCACCTGCACGGTAATATTCTTCTTCGAAAATTAACCAGCGGATCAGGTCAAGCGCTCGGCCGCCATAGGCTTCGGGCCAAGTCACCATCCCCCATTTGCCTTCGTGCAGCGTGCGCTCCCAATCGCGGTGGGCTTCAAACCCTTCCTCCGTCAGGTCGAAAGAGGGCAGACGGGTTTTAGGGACATTCGCCTCCATCCACGCACGCACTTCGGCGCGGAAGGCGCGTTGTTCTGGAGTGTATTCTAGGATCATTCAGCGGCAGCCTTTTTGTTCGAATCCGCAGCCGATTTGCCGCTTACCCCGGCGATAGAATCGCCCTTCACCAGATCATTCTGCGCATGGGCAAAGTGATGCATATGGAACACCGCGTCCATGGCAGAGCGCTTGCCGCGCAGTTCCTCGACATGGTTGACCGATTGCTTGGTTAACCAGTTGCCAAGCCGGTTTTGACCCGCCAACTTCGTTGCCCAAGCATTGGTTGCCTCGTGCAGTTCCTCACGCGGGACGACCTTGTTGACCATACCAAAGCTATAGGCGCGGGCGGCGTTCATGCGTTCACCCAGCAACAAAAATTCCTTGGCTACACGCGGCGGCAGTTCATAGGCGTGGGCGAAATATTCGACGCCGGGAATCCCCATCAGCGGGTTGACCGGGTCTTGAAAGAAGGCGTCTTCCGAAGCGACGATCAAATCGCAGACCCATGCCAGCATCAGTCCGCCCGCAATGCACGCGCCTTGTACCATCGCAATGGTAGGCTTTGGCACGTCGCGCCAGCGGCGGCACATGCCGAGATATTGCTCTTGCTCGCGGGTGTATAACAGCTCAGCCGCCGGCTTGTTAGTGTGGGTGCCAAACATCAAGCGCTTGTCGAATTCATGATGGAGATCTCGGCCCGGCGTGCCGATGTCATGGCCCGCGCTAAAATGCTTGCCATTGCCAGCCAGCACGATGCATTTGACCGCGTCATCATTGGTCGCACGCTGGAACGCATCATCGAGCGCGTAGGTCATCTGGCCATTTTGGGCGTTGTTGAAACCGGGGCGGTTCATCGTGATCCACGCGACGCCGTCCACCACTTCATACAGAATCGGTTCATCGGTTTCGTAGGTAATCTCGACGGCTTTGGGCTCTACCAAATCGTTCATGACATCTTCTCCAATCGTCACGCTGCGGCTTCGTTCAGCAGCACTAATGCATCGACCGCCACGGCGCCGTTGCCTTGTGGCATCACGAGCAGCGGATTGACTTCAACTTCGCGCAAACGCTCACCGCCTGCAAGCACTGCGGTGCAAAGCGCCGCGATCGCGTTGGCAGCGGCGGCCACATCGGCCTTGGGCGCACCGCGATAGCCATCGAGCAAGGCAAAGCCTTTCAGGCTGCGGAGCATCGCTTCGGCGCGTGTGGCATCAACGGGCAGCAGGCTGTGGCAAGCATCCTTCATTAGTTCGGTCCAGACGCCGCCCATGCCGACGGTCAGCATCCAGCCAAAGACCGGATCGCGCGTGACGCCAGCGAGAATCTCCACGCCGCCCTGCAACATCGGTTCGAACGTCACGCCTTCGATATGCACGTTCATCGATTTTGCCTTGGCCATCATCGCCTCAAACGCGTCAACCGCCGCATCGGCATCCTTGATTGAGAGGCGGATGAGGCCGTGTTCGGTCTTGTGCGCGACATCGGGGCTGACCAATTTGGCGACCAGCGGATAGCCAACCGCTTCGGCGGCCTTGCGCGCTTCATCGGCGGTCTGCACCAGCGCATCATGCACCACCGGCACGCCAAACAGCGCAAGCGCGTCCTTGCCTTCGGTTTCGGACAGTGCCTTACGTCCGGCTTCGATGGCGGGCCACTGAATCGTCGAGGGAGTGAAGGCCGACGCATCCTCGCCGCCCTTGGCCCATGCGCCGTAAGCCGAGATGGCGCGCGCGGCGCGATCAAAATCCTCAAAATAACCGATGCCCTGCGCGGCCAGATGTGCCTGATCGGCCATTGCGAAAGTGTCGATAACAATCAGTGTCTTGCTGGTTGAAGCTGCGGTCTTTTCAACCTGTTCCAGTGCACCTGTCAGGAACGCGCCGGGCAGATAGAGCAGCAGCACATCAATATCATCGGGCTGGAGCGCAAGCTTCATGCATTCGAACAGAAAGTCGTTCGAATTGACGATATTGCCGGTCAGATCGACCGGGTTGGAGACCATCGAGTGGCCCGGAATCTGTGCGGTCAGCCCGTCCTGCACATCCTGCGGGAAGGTAGGTGTATCACCACCCGCCAGCGCCAATGCATCGGCAAGGATTGCACCAGCGGCACCTGAAATGCTGAGCACGGCGCAATTGTTGCCTCGGATTTTGCCTTTGCCAAGGCCGTGGAGATAAGCGAGGTCCGCCAATTCGGCGAGCGATCCGGCACGCGCCACGCCGGCCCGGGCAAAGGCCGCGTCATAAGCTGCGCTGTCCCCAGCAAGGGCAGCAGTGTGCGACCGCGTCGCCTCTGCACCTTTTTCGGATGCGCCGACCTTATAGACCGCAAGCAGCTTGCCTGCGGCGCGGAAACGCGCGGCGGCGGCGAGGAATTTTGGCCCGTTGCGCAGTTCTTCGATATAGCAGACAGCAGCATGGGTGCCGTCATCGCCCGCCAGATAATCGAGATAATCACTGAAATCGACCGAGGCTTCGTTGCCCGTGTTGATGACATGGCTGAACATAACCCCCGCACGCCGTGCCATGCGGAACACCGTGGCGCACATATTGCCGCTTTGTGTGAGGAGTGCAGTGTTGCCTGCAACTTCACCGGGCTGGAACGACTGGCCAAAGGTGGTGAAGATCGCGTCGGTGAAATTTGCATTACCCATGCAATTGGGGCCAGCAACCCTCATGCCAGTGCGGGTGGTAAAGGCAATCAGCTCTTCCTGCCTCTTCGTCCCGTCGTCCTCATTGGTCTCGGCATAGCCCGATGCATAGGCCATTGCCGCAGGTATCCCCAAAGCGTGGCAACGTTCAAGCATTGGCAAAGTCGCCTCGGCAGACACTGCGATAATGGCCAGATCGACGACTTCAGGGACTGACTCGATATCTTTATATGCGCGCATCCCTTGAATGGTTTCGTTCTTTGGATTGACGGGATAGATTTTGGCAAAGCCTGCGCGCTTGAGCAAATCAACCGGAACCCCGCCGATGCGCGTCTTGTTATCCGACGCACCGATAATCGCAATGGATCGCGGCTTGAGAAGAGGTGTGAGGCTCATGCAAACGGGTTCCTTAACTTCGTCAAAATCAGCGGCCTGATAACGGAAATGAAAGAACGCGTTTTGACATTCTTGAATCAAAAGCCAAAAAATGTTCCCGCAATTTTCGGCTTTGGGGTTCCGCCTAGATTGAAATGCGTTAGCAAAGATGCATTTTGTGAGCAAGCGGCTTGATTGGATAATCGGACTGTGACCATGCACCCAAGAAGAAATCTAATAAATTCGATAGAAATATATGTAAAATATAGGATAAATGTTCCAAAATGAGCATTGGTGCATTGCTTAAGCCAACTCCCAGCCGGCCCAATGAAGGCGCAGGCAAATCGATAATGCACATACCTATTGTCATTTATCTTGTACAGTTTAATGGGCAAATAGAATCGCCAGCTATTCGGGTGCTTGGACCATATTAGGGCCTCATTGCGGCCGGTCTGTAATTAGGCCTTAGATCAGAAGGAAACTGCATCATGCGTCAAATCAATCACGTCATCGTAGGCGAAACGCCGGTTGCCACCCGTTACAGCGACATCATGGACCCAAATAATGGAGGCGTTCAGGGACGCGTAGCTCTGGGTAATGCGGCGGTGTTGGAGCAAGCGGT
>CALGEE010000517.1 GCA_937881525.1 uncultured Sphingomonadales bacterium
ATGCTCTTAGCATAGCTGAGCGCATCGATATCTAAAAGACGTTGGCGGACGGTCCCGCCGTTCGCCAATATTGAGCAGACCTGTGACTAAACTGCATCGAAAACGAAAAGCGAGTCCTTTTTGACCGATTTGCGCAACGCACCAAGGACCACTCTGCGTACTTTAAAGCCCAAAACTACTGGCCCATTTGCGGATAATTGATATCGGCGACCGAGTCGGGATGAAGTGTTGCAAAGCGTCGCCGCTTCAATCTTATTGTATCAAAACGCTGCTTTGTGCAAACCGCCGTCTAGAAGGATGTTTTGCCCTGTCAAATACCCCGCCTGCGCGGAGCATAAAAACGCACAAGTCTGGGCAAACTCTTCGGGTGTGCCGAACCGTTGTGCCGGCACTTGGCTGCGCCATTGATCGGCGGCTTGTTCCGCGTCCATGCCAGTCGTCTGGGCCGTCGCAGCGAAACCCTGCATCAAGCGTTCCGTTGCAAAATATCCCGGCAACAACTGATTGATCGTGACGTTATGTTGGGCGACGGTGCGTGCAACGCCAGCGGCAAAACCTGTCAGTCCTGCGCGCGCGCCGCTGGAAACATCAAGGCCAGCGACAGGCATCTTCACGCTAACGGAAGTGATATTGACGATGCGCCCGAAACGGCGTGCGACCATGCCCTCCAAGACGGCTTGAATAAGGGCAATTGGTGTAATCATATTCATCTCAACGCCCTGCCGGACATCATCCATTGCAAGTGCACCGAATGGTTTGAATGGCGGGCCGCCATTGTTGTTCACCAAAATGTCAGGATCAGGACAGGCATCTAGCAGGGTTGCGCGCCCCGCTTCGGTCGACAGATCGGCGACAACCGGTGTGATCTTGCCCACCGCATTTTGACGCATCTCGTCTGCGACACGTGCAAGTTTGTCAGAGTCGCGACCGTTGATGATAACCGACGCACCCTCTGCGCTAAGTTGCGCGGCGCAAGCGCGGCCCAATCCTTGGCTAGATCCGCAAACAATCGCTGTTTTACCTGTAAGTCCTAAGTCCATCTACGGCCCCTTATCAATAGAAACGCACCGCCCTTAGAGGGACGGTGCGCATATTCGTTTGAATGGCTATGGCTTAGGGTGCAACCCAAGCGCCGTCCTTCAACTGCATAACGATACCGCCCATTGATGGAATGCGATTTTCGTCAAAGCTTAGCAGGCCTTGCCCCATAACAACCGGGAGATCGGATGTTGCGGCCATTGCTTCACGCAGTGTTTCGCGATTCACATCGTCACCTGCGTTACGGATCGCGTTGGCCACAGTGTACATCATTGTATAACCGGTTGCGGCCCACAGGTCGGGTGCGTTGCCGAATTCGGCCTCATATGAATCTGAGAAAGCCTGTGCACTTTCAGACGCCGACGACACAAAGCTGGCCGGGAACAACATGCCGTCAACAGCAGAGCCGCCGGCGTCAATCAGTTTTTGCGAACCAGCACCGGAATCACCAGCAAGGATCGTATCGCCTTCAAGGCCTGCCTGACGCGCCTGGATGATGATGTTCGCGGCCTGCTCTGGAGGAGCTGTCACAAACAGGCAATCCGGCTCGGTTGAGACGATCTTGGTGGACAGCGCGGTAAAGTCGGTATCGGCGGCAAGGATGCTTTCGTCGCCAACAACTTCGACACCAGCGTCGGTCAGGATGTCACGAATGACATCGCGTTGGCGGATGTAGCCTTCGTTGTCGCGGATCGAAACGAGGAAACAGTTATCCGGGCTCAGGCCAACGATATGTTCGCCAACCGGTGCCATATAAGCGTCTGCGGTCTCGGTCGACTTAAAGATATAGGGACCCGCTTCCAGCACAGCGGGTGACGTGGCTGTGGTAAACATCGGAATTTTCAGATCAACAGCGACCGGGCCAGTGGCCATCGCTTCGGAGGTCGCGATCGGGCCAATGATGATGTCTGCATTTTCTGATTGGGCCATGCGCGTAATCAACGAGATCGCTTCTTGTTTGTCGGAACGGTTGTCCTGATAGATGATCTCGACATTATGCCCACCCCAGTTCTCGGCAGCAGTAATTTCATCAGCGGCAAGTTTCATGCCGTTGACCAGTGGTTCGCCGACAAACGCGTATGTTGATGTCGTGGACACCACAACGCCAACTTTGACATCATCCGCCATGACAGGTGCCGCCAATGCAATGGCAGATGCTGTCGCGAGATATTTACAGTATTTCATTTTCATTCCTCCCAAAGGTTCATTCAGTCTTGTCCAAGGTAAAGCGCTGTCACCTCGGGGTCTTCTGCCAAGTCTTTGCTGGCTCCGCTCTTCTTGATGCGCCCTTGCTCGATCACGAAGGCGCGGTTTGATGCTGTCAGCGCAAGATGCGCGTTTTGTTCGATCAATAAGATGGTCAGCCCGCCGGCATTGAGCTGCGCAAGTGCTTCAAACACCTGCGAAATAATCACAGGGGCAAGGCCTAGGCTGGGTTCGTCCAGCAGCAAAAGCTCTGGCCCGCCCATCAACGCCCGCCCGATTACAAGCATCTGTTGTTGGCCTCCAGACAGTGAACCGGCGCGCTGATCCTCGCGCTCCTGCAGGATCGGAAAGACCTTATAGACGTCGTCAAGCCGGTAGGTCGGCTTGCGGCCATGCAAGGCGGTTTCGCCGACTTGCAGGTTTTCCAGAACAGTCATTTCTGCAAACACCTTGCGCCCCTCAGGGACTTGTAGGATGCCTTCCTTGGTCACAGCCCATGGCTTTGCAGATGTGATGGCTTTGCCGTCAAATGTGACGCTGCCTGACTGCGGGCGCACTACGCCCGAGATTGTGTTCAGCAGGCTGGACTTCCCCGCGCCGTTTGGACCGATCAGTGCTACAATCTCGCCGTGCTGAACGTCCAGCGACACACCGCGCAACGCCTGAATACCCGAATAGCTGACTTCTAGATCGCGGATTTCAAGCATGATGCTGATCCCCCAAATAGGCCGAGATCACGGCGGGGTCTTTGAGAACGTCGTCTGGCGTACCCTCCGAAATCAGACGCCCGCCATCCAGAACGTAGATGTACGAACACATCTTGGCGACAAAACGCACGTTATGTTCAATGAGCAGTACACCTTTGCCATTCGCAGCAAGGCGTTGGAAAATCTCGGCGAGCGCATCGCTTTCAACGTCATTCATGCCAGCGATGGGTTCGTCCAAAAGCACAAAGTCGGGCTCCGCCGCCATAGCCCGAGCCATTTCAACCTTACGCTGGTGGCCGTAGGACAAACCGCTCGCGGGATAGTCAGCAAAGTCCTGCAAATCAAATTCGGCCAGCAAGGCCAGCGTGCGTTCCCTTAATGAGGCTGTCTCGCTTGACGCGGCAGGCAGGCTCAGGAGTGCAGCAAGGGTTGATGATGTTTCATGCCGGTGAAAGCCGATCATCACATTTTCCAAAACCGTCGCCTCGCCCAGTAGGCGAATGTTCTGAAATGTCCGCGCCAGTCCGGCACGGCTGATTTCATGGGCGGGGGCATGGGTAATGTCGGCGTCACCCACATGTATTTGCCCGCCTGACACTGGTAACATGCCAGTTATCATATTCACGATCGTGGTCTTGCCCGCGCCATTGGGACCGATCAATCCGATGATCTCACCCGCAGGTACGGAAAGGTTCACATCATCGGACGCGACAACGCCGCCAAACCGTTTGGACAAATTGGTTAGCTTCAGGGTGCTCATTACTTTGCGTCCCCCCGTGCTTTCAGGCGGCGCGCGCGGATCGCGTCAATAGCAGTGTCAGCAATCCCTTTAGGAAGATAGTTGATCACAACGATCAGCATAATGCCGTAGATGACCATCCGGTTTTCGGCCAAGGGGCGGGCAATCTCGGGCAGGATAATCAGGATCGCCGTGCCAATCAGTGGCCCCACAACCGAATTTCTGCCACCCAAAATGACATAGCTCAGGGTCGTGATCAGCAGGTGAAAGCCAAACTGGTTCGGGTCAAGCGCGTAGGAATGATAGGCCTCAAGCCCGCCAAACAGTCCAGCCAATGCACCCGAAATGGCAAAAGCCAGCATCTGGTGGCGGGTGATATTGATGCCGAGTGATGCAGCGACAGCCTCGTCCTGCCGGATGGTGTTGAACGCACGGCCCAGACGGCCCCGCTCAATCGCCCAGATCAGATAGGTGGCAAGGGCTGCAAAGACAAACAGGGTTCCGGTTCCGACCGTCTTTGGGATATTGTTCAGGCCCATGGCCCCGCCGGTCAGGTTTTCGGAATAGATATTTAGGGACAGACAGATCTGGATAAAGGCCACCGTCGCGATGGCCTGATACACGCCGCGCAAGCGCGCCAGCGGAACGGATAAGAAAATCGCAGCCGCCATGCCTGTTAATGTTCCGGCCAATAGCCCCAGCGCGGGATGCAGTCCAAGGTTCACTGCAAAGATGCCAGCGGTATAAGCGCCGATGCCCGCAAAGGCCGCTGTGGCGAGCGAAAACACACCCGCGCGCAGCACAATGTATTGGCTAAATGCCAGCCCAAGATGAATGAGGTAGATATCAAAAAGCGGCAGATAGCCTGCAACAAGACCGTTCATCGCCGCCCCCTCAGGTTTCCGGCATCTTCCTTGCCAAGCAGCCCGTGTGGGCGAACAAGAAGGATCAAGAACAGGGACGCAAAGATGATCGTATCCGTCAGGCCAGACGGTAGGTAGGCAATTGTCAGCGTCTGCACCATGCCAAAGACAAGACTGGCCAACAACGCGCCAGGTATCGAGCCGAGCCCGCCCAAGATGATGATGGCAAAGGCAAACATCAGATACGGCTCGCCCATCAGGAACGTGATCGAATTAAACGCCAGCCCGACCAGAACACCTGCTGCTCCCGCCAAAGCACCGGCGATGAAATAGGTTTGCGAGTAGATAAAGTTTGGATTGATCCCCATCAGCATCGCGGCATGTTCGTTGTCTGTCACCGCACGAATGCGGCGGCCAAAGGCTGTCTTGTAAACGTAATAACCAAGCAGCAGCACAAGGATGATCGCAGCACTCGCCATGAAAAGCTGCAACATTGAAACGCGCAGGCCCCAGAACTTGAAGATCACGACAGGAAAGGTCTCGAACGGGAAACGAAGCACTTGGGTGTTGGACACCTGTTGCGCAATGGTCATGATGACCAGCCCCGCGCCGATAGACGATATGATCCCGCCAAATTCCTCGTCGCCTGTTTTGCGCAAGCGGCGGAAACACACGATTTCAACCAAAACAGAAAGCAAGCCAGAGGCCAGAATAGCGACAATAAACCCAAGCCACAGGGGCATACCGCTATCGACAACGTAGTATGCAACCATTGCGCCGGTCATAAAGATCGCGCCATGGGCAAGGTTCAAAATGCGTTGAATGCCAAAAACCAGCGTGAACCCAAGCGAGAAAAGCGCATAGACGCCGCTGACGACCAAACCGTTAAGAAGCTGCTGCGCTAGCATCTGCGCACGCAGCCCGGCAGGACACGCCAATTTGGTCGAAGTGGTCTATGGTCACTGATCATGTCGCCCCCATCGTCAGTAGTATCCGTCAAATTTAAACCAAAATCAATAGTATTGATATGGGTATAAATCATATAGGTCTATTTCCCCGCACTAAATGGAGGTGAAAAAGCCGTTGGCAGCAGGATCTTGCTTTCCTGCCGTTGCAACAACGGCACGATTTGAGCCAGAAAGTCTCGCCATTGGTCCTCGCCCATCAGTGCGGCGCGGCGTGCCGCGCGATCATCCAGTGACGCATACCCCCACAAATGAACGGTTTGGTTCAACGCGCCGATCTCGGACACGTAGTAGCCCACAAGGTTGCCCAAGATACGCGCCTGCAAGTCGCGCGCGCCTGTGCTTTCATAAAGCTGCATGAACTTCGGAATTGTTCCGGGGTGAAAGTCATAAGTGCGTTGTTCGATAATCATCTTTTCGGCCTCATTTATTTGTCACTCCCAAGGCAAGCCCGCCGTCAACAACGACGGATGTGCCGGTGGTCCATTCTGCGCGCATCAGATAGTCCGCCGCCTCTGCGATATCTTGTGGTGTGCCGATCCGACCAAGCGGATGCTCAGCTGTCATAGATTGCAGCCGCGCAAGATTTTCGGCGGCACTGCTGGCAATTCCGGCGCGGACATTGATCTCGGTCGGGACAGCGCCCGGTAGCAGGCAGTTCACGCGGATCCCCTTTGGCCCAAGCTCTGCTGCAAGCACCTGACTTAGGGTTTCAACAGCGCCTTTGGTCGCCGCATAGGGCGATGCGCCCGGAAAGGCGCGGCGTGTGTGAACGGAACCTATGAAAAGCACTGCACCGCCTCGCTTTTCCAGATGCGGTGTGGCCAATCCTGTCAGCGCCATACCCGCAACAACATTGATGTTCATCAGATTAAGGACCGCATCAGGGTCCAACTCCGTGATCGGGCCACGCAACATATTGCCCGCCACATTGGCGAGACCCTGCAAGCCATCGCCATGTGCCACAGCGGTCTTGACCATCCGTGCGCGATCACCCGCATTTGCCACGTCACCGACGCAGATGGCACATGCTGGCCCAATCTGTGCCGCAACCTCTTCTAGCTTTTCGACCCTACGACCCGAGATCGTCACCCGCGCACCTTTGTCCGCCATATACTGTGCGATCCCAGCGCCAAGGCCAGAGCCACCGCCAGTGATCAGAATCGAATATCCAGTTGCGTCTTGCATCAAACACGCTCCTCTTGGGGTTGAAGGGCCAATTGCGCTGCGGACTGCAACATAGCTGAATAATTAGGCGACGACACCGATGTCAGATCGTGCCCAAGTGCGAGATAAACGGCGTTGCGTTTTGCGGTCATGATGGGGTTTGACCTTCCACCAAACGCCAGTGATGCAGTTGCAAGAACTTCGGTTTCTGCATGCAATTCCAAACCACCATAAAGTTCATCCCAGATACGAAACGACTTATTGCGGTGTGTGACATCAAGGTAGTCAGGCATTGGATGACCAGACTGCCCCCACACCCAACGAACACCCAAAAGATCACCCCAACCGTCCCATGTGTCAAAGCAGATCGGCGCGGTGTGCAGACCCAAAAGCCCTCGACCAGATGCGGTATGACGTTGCAACGCAGCCGTACCCGCCGCGTCAATTTCAAACGCATATTGGCCGCGAAGCGGCGCGTATTTCTCGGCCTGCGTCATTGAAAACGCCAAGGCATTCACACAGACAAGATCAAAGGTTTCAGTCTGAAGGCGCTTTAATCCATCAGCGACGCTGCAAATCTCGGATGTGATGCCAGTTGCCCCAAGTTGTGCAGCGATACTGGCGGACGTTTCCGCAAAAGGATGATAAATCCCCCCTGACAAGATCAGATTTCGGATCACGATTTCACAGCCCGCGGTAGCTGCGTCAAAAGACTGACGGATACCCCGCCGTCCACAACCAAGTGGTGCCCATTGATATAGCTGGCTTTCTCACTGGCCAGAAAACTAACAGCATTGGCGATATCTTCGGCCAACCCAAGGCGCTTGGATGGCACCGCCCCACTGCGCAGCGCGCGCACCTCAGGATCGGCATAGAACGGAGTTGAAATGCCTGCGTCTATAAAGCCCGGTGCAATCGCGTTGACCCGCACGCCTGACGGGCCCCATTCCAACGCCATCATCTCGGTCAGTTTTGCCAGTCCTGCCTTTGAAGCAGGATAGCTACCGGTGCCAGGCCCTGTGGTAATAGCGTTGATCGAGGTGACGTTAAGAATGCGACCAGAGCCGCGTTCAACCATCCCCCGCGCAGCCGCGCGTGCCACGATAAACGATCCGACTAGGTTCACATCAAGTTGCAGACGGAACGTCTCAATCGGCATATCGAGCAATGACGCAAACCGTCCGATGCCCGCATTGTTCACGACGACATCCGGCACCGCGCCAAAGTCGACCAAAGCCCGTTCCACGTCAGGTTCGTTGGTCACATCTGCGGCCAGCGGCGTCGCGCCGATCTCGGCTGCAATCTGCGTCAACGCATTTGATGCGAGGTCCAGGATACCAACGCGGTAGCCATCGGCGATCAAGGCCTCTGCACAGGCGCGGCCGATGTCGCCACTGCCGCCAGTTACGATTGCTGTCGTCATGCCCAAGCGTGCTCCTTGTTGAATATAACGGGATAGTGACCCCAATTTGGACGCTCCGTGTTGGTCGCCATCTGTGGTAGCGCGTCAGTGTCCTGTCGTGCGCCGCGCGCAAAAAGATCGCGCAGAAACAGAGTTATCGTGCCGTATTGATGTGTCTCGGGGTCGACGTTGCCACGCGGCACGACACCTCCATCCAGATCACGCCCCAAACAGGTATGTACGCCGGTTCCAAAGGTATGCCCAAACGGCAACGTGGGCAGCGAAACGACCCGTTCTGGATTAAAAATATCAGCGTCTTCGCCAAACAGTGTCTTATCGCGGTTCGCCTCTGCCAGACGAAATTCGATAGTGTCACCCGTCGCCACATCCCCCGCACCGTCCAAATGGATCGGGCACATCGCCTCGCGCCACGCGACGGGGCTGGCAGGGTGCAAGCGCAGGCTTTCATGGACGCAGCGCTGGAAGAAGACCCTATCTTCGCGCAAACGTTCCTTGCGGGCCGGATCCTGCTCAGCCCAAGTGTAGATGTCGTGAAACGCGTGGATGGTGGAGTTAGCCGTCGAATGAGCACCGGCTTGCAAATAGAACCCGATCTCGCGGGTCAGCACTTCAGGCGTGAACTCCTCGGGATCACCTTTTTGCAAGATAACGGTCAAGACGTCGCGCGGTAGATCGGCATCTGTGATCTTGCCCGCTGCGTGCTGCGCCAACAGTTCACGCCTGCGCGCAACTGAAGGCGCAAGGAACCGAGGCTCAAAATCCGCAATTGCGGCGCGCACTTCTTCGCGCACCTCGTCCTTGGGCCGTGTTGAATGGATAATCGTCGCCCCTTGCGAGAATATCTCGACCAGCCGCAACAATTCAGCGGTCTCGCTCGTTGATTGCGCCGGTCTGTCGATGCCGGCAAAATCTGCGGTTAGGTTCATCGTCACGCGGTAACCCAGATCGACCAATTCGGTCCGGCCCGCAGCAACATCACCCGTCATCGAGCGCGTCAGCGTCGCGGGAAAAACGGTTTGTTCATACCAGTGGAAAAAATCTTTGCGGAAGACGCCAAATTCCAAAATGCGCCGTTTGCGATGCCGCTCTCCGTGCAGCGTCAGCAAAGTGTCGGCCATGATGACCGCCCCTTCATCGTACAAGGCTTGCTTTAGCTCAGGGTGCTTTAGGCCCGCCGCGATTTGCGCAGAGTCAGCAATGATATGTGGATCTGGCAAAAGCATCCCCCGATGGCATCGTTGGGATATTTATATTGATATTGAAACTATTTACAACAATACAATTCTGCCCAACCCCTCAAACGCGGCACAGAGCGCGGTCGAAGTCGTTCCGCCAAAGGCGAAATTAGGGGTCTTTTGTGGGACCAAATATCCGCATGTATCGCGTTAAATATTGCATCAAAACAAAGCCTGTCCCACGCCGCGCAGGACGCAAGGGTGGGCGCAACCGGGGCGCTTAAATGCTGACGTCGCCAACTTTTGGAAGGCTTGCGAAGACCCTTTGCAATAAGGAACTGAGAAGCTCGATTTCTGCGGGAGACAGTTCTTTTGAGACATTCGTCATAATGACGTCGCTAAGACCATTACAGATTTCCGCGACATCGGTGCCCTTTTGGGTCAGCGTAATCACAACGGTCCTATTATCGGTTTCGGACCGTGTCCGCCTGACATAGTCGTCACGTTCCATCCGTTTCAGTTGATGTGACATTGTCGACTGCGGCAACGCCATCAAATCAACCAACTCGCCCACTTTCAGTGGGCCCTTTTCGGCAATCGCCACGATGATGCGGGAACTGTAGAGGTCCAGCTTGTGATCCGCGATTAACGGATTACACACCTGTTGCAACTGCGCATTAATGCGGTGAGTCAGGAAGGAAACCCGCTCTTCCAATGGACGTCGTTCATTGGTTAGCATTGAAGATTGTTCAGTCACGCGGCAGTCTCCACAGTATTGCGGTTAGCTTTCACCCATATCGATATTATTGTCCATCCCATTGACATGATACATCGATACCGATGATATTGACATAAATTCTTTTGGGGAGCCTGCCAATGACGACTGCCTTTCAAACGGCCAAGGTCATCGACGTGCACGCGCACGTCATTCTTACCGAGACATTTGGCGCCCTTGGTAATTTTGGCCCCGAGATGGGCGAACAAGACGGCGACGCGCCTTGGTTTCGGGTCGGCGGTTACCGTCTGGACGGAGTGCGCTATCAAGGATCGGCCTTTATGGATACCGACCTGCGTTTGGCGCGTATGGACGCGGCGGGCATCGAGGCACAACTCTTGTCACCCAATCCGCTGACCTTTCTACATTTCATTGGCGCTGCTCAGGCCGACAGCTTTTGCCGCACACACAATGATGCTCTTGCCGCATTGATAAAGCGCTATCCGGGCCGATTGGCAGCAACTGCTGCTCTTCCCATTCAAGATCCCACGCGCGCCGTCGTCGAACTTGAACGCGCTGTCACCAAACTGGGGTTTCTGGGCGGCTATATTGGCACCGATTTTCCGCATAAACTAGACGATCCAAGCATGGACCAGTTGTTTGAAGCTTGCGTGCGCCTGAACGTACCGTTGTTCTTGCACCCGTCCCCCGCAGGGATCGACGGTCCAAAGGGTGATCCCAACCTAAAAGACTTCGATCTGGATGTTGTCATCGGGTTTGCCGCTCAGGAAACGCTGGCAGTCGCGCGATTGATTTATGGCGGCGTAATGGACCGGCATCCTGATCTGGATGTCTGCCTCAGCCACGGCGGCGGATCATCCGGCTATCTTTTTGGCAGGCTTGCAATGGCCGCGCGCAAACGGCCGTGGGCACCTGCGGAGCTGCGCGCAGACGGCGCATTTGAAGAACGACTGGCCCGTATTTGGTTTGATAATCATCTAAACAGCGACGATTCTTTGGGGCTATTCACAGGTATCGTCGGCGATGACCGTTTGGTCTTTGGCACCAACTTTTCAGGCTGGGACGCCCCTGATGACATGGCCTCGCACCTGCCAGACGAAAAACTCGCTGACAACGCGCGCAGACTGCTGCGAATGACGCAAAAGGACATCAAAGCATGACAAGCACACTGATCAAAAATGGCCGCATCGTTGATGGCACTGGCAAACCTGCTGTCGATGGCTCGGTCCTTGTCCAAGACGGTAAAATCGCGGCCGTCGGTGCAGCGGCTGATACCCAAGCCACGCCTGATGCCCATGTGATTGACGCAACAGGGCAAACCGTGATGCCCGGTCTGATCGACACCCATTGCCACCTGTCATTCGACGATGCGGGGTCCAACGCCGAGATTTTCCACCAGCGGCGCAATGGGTTGTCGGCTTTGGTTGCGTCTTACAACGCGCGCAAATTGCTACGTGCGGGTGTGACCAGCATCCTCGACCCTGACAGCACATTCGAGAACATGATCGACCTACGCGACGCAATCGACGCCAATATTGTTCAAGGTCCCCGTATGTCATGCGGTGCCTATGCCCTGATCACAGGCGTCGGCGGCACGGCTGGCCAGTTGATCAACGACGAAGGCACGACAGGCTATTACATGGCCGTTAATTCCAAGGACGAGATTGTCAAAGAGGTCCGCCGCCAGATCAAATACGGCGCCGATTGGATCAAGGTCCACGTCACAGGCATCATCCCCCGCCAAGCGCATAAGGGCGAGCTCTGCGTTTGGACGATGGACGAGCTGAAACTGATCTGCGACACCGCCCATGATCTGCACACGCCCGTCATGGGCCATTGCCGTGGGGCCGAGGCGACGCGCAAAGCAGCTGTTGCAGGCTTTGATCTGATCTTTCATGGGACAGCGATGGACGACGAGGCACTGCAAGCGGTGATTGACCACAAGGTCCCAATCGCGCCCGCGCTGACGTTCCAGTACAACATGGTCGAGTTTGGCAAAAAGATCGGCACGTCGGATACCCTGATGGCAATGTTCGAGCGTGAAATCACCGAATCCATCGATAGCATGACCAAGGCGCACAAAGAGGGTGTGCCGCTTCTGACCGGATCGGAGGCCGGCTTCTCCCTCGTGCCATACGGCGACTGGCACTACCGTGAGATGGAAGTGTTCGTGAAATACTTCGGCATGTCCCCGCTTGAGGCGATCCAATGCGGCACGCAAAAAAGTGCTATCGGCATCAAGATGGAAGGCGAGATCGGCGTGATTGCACAAGGGTATCGCGCCGATATCATTTGCGTGACGGGCAAAGTCGACGAAGACCTTAGCCTGCTTGGCAACCCAGACAACATTTCCAATGTCATGATTGATGGCGTCGAAAAAGATCTGTCTCCCCTGCCCAAGCGCAACCGAATTCCGGGGTGGCGGCTTGCCTCGATCGGCGACACACGCCTAACCCGCGAAGTCGCCTACGGCGAAGAACAAGCCACACAAACCGCATTCATCGAAGAGCTGCACTAAGGGGCCACCATGTCAGAGCACTTTGTCACAGGATACCGCTACGCCGAACAGACCCTGCGCCTGCCAGACCTGCATCAGGCCTTGTATGACGCCGACACCGTGTTTTTGCCAAAGACCGTCGTTTGCTTGCATGGCGAAGAACACACCAAGAAAAAGCGGATCTTTTCCAGTGTCTTCAATCGGCGTTTTTACAAGCACTACCAAAACCACGTGTTCCCTAAAGCCGTCAAAGAGACCATGGACCCAGCCATCGCTGCTGGTGGTGGCGACATGGCGCAATTCGCCTACCGCGTCTTGATCAACCTTACGGCAGACAGTGCAGGCATTGACCGCAGGCATACAGAAAAGGACACCGACCGGCTTCTCGCATTGCTGGGCAAACTTGGCCACGCGCCCACAATGGGACAATTGACGGATCCGTCTGACCGCAACCGCTTGCTGGCCGAACTCAAAGAGGCACTCGACGCCTTTCGTGACGAGTTTTTTGAACCGTCTTTGGCCAAGCGCAAAGCAATTGTGGCCCAGTTTGCTGCTGGCGTGATTGAAAAATCCGACCTGCCACAAGACGCAATAACAGCCCAGCTTTTGTCTGACCCGACCGACGAAGATCTGCCTTACGATGAGCGGATGAAAGACGCGGCTTTCTTTATTCTTGCCGGTGCATTTACCACGGCCAATGTGCTGATGAACCAAGTCAACAACGTGCTTGATTGGTTTGAAGACCATCCAAAGGATCGCCAAAACCTGATGGAAGATCCGATCCTGATGCAGAAATTTATCTGGGAAAACGCACGATTGCACCCTGCCAGTCCGATCACCAAGCGGCGCGCGCTTTGCCCGATGCACCTCCCCGACGGACATAATGCAAACACAGATGAATTTGTGACCGTTGATCTGACGAAAACCAATCGGCACACGGACCTTTTTGGCAAAGACGCCGAGGCCTTCAACCCGCACCGCACACCGGGCAATAACCTGCCCTTGCATGGGCTATCGTTTGGGGGTGGTGCCCACGTTTGCTTGGGCAAATTACTGGCCGTGGGCGTGCGCATAACCGAAGACAATAAGGACGCGGAAGAAACCGAGGTTGGAACAATCGCGCTGGTTCTCAAAGATCTGCTGCGCCACGGCGTCGCGCGCGATCCAAGCCGCACAGCCGAAATCGACGAGAGCACGGCGCGGCGACATTTCAAGACGCTCCCTTTCATTTTTGACCGAACGTTGGCGGTGTCCTCAAATGCCTGACTGCACATTTGCAGCAATTTCGATTGTATTGATTACAATTCTTTCGTAGCCTTTGCCAAAAGACACAAAATCAAGGTCGGAGAATATCCGACAATATAGGGAGAAACGAAAATGACTTCATTTGGAAAGATTGCAGCCGGCTTGGTTGCGGCATCGCTGACCTTGGGGGGATCGTCGGCCACTGCACAAGAAAAACGTGAATTTTCTGTGGTTGGCACATGGGGCGTTTTGACCCCGTGGCAGGAACGCGAGGCTCCGTTCTGGAATGAACAACTGCCAGCGGCTTCAGGCGGCATGTTGACGGCAAATGCCAAACCATTGACCGAGCTCGGCATGGACGGCACGACTGTGATGCGCGAATTGCGCTCTGGCGCGTTCGACTTTGCCCACGGTGTTTTCTTATATGTGGCTGGCGACAGCCCCGTCATTGAAGGCGCAGATCTCACAGGCGTCACACCTGATCTGGCGACGTTCAAGCAGGTGGCTGATGTTTACCTGCCCGTACTTGAGAACGAATTCCAGACACTGTTTAACTCACATATTCTGATGGTTTACGCGTGGCCCCAAACGCACCTTTACTGCAACCTGCCAGAGGGCACGGCAGGCGAAGTCGGGTTGGACGCGTTCAGCGGTCTGAAGGTTCGCTCTTTCGGCGCCTCGATGGGTGATTTTATCTCCGAGACGCTCGATGCGGTTCCGGTGTCCGTCGCCTTTGGTGAAGTGCTGCCAAGCCTTGAGCGAGGCGCATTGGACTGTGGTGCAACAGGCACCTTGTCGGCGTATTCCGCGAAATGGTATCAGGGCGCGACCCATGATGTGCAGGTCTCCCTTGGCTACACAGCATCCTTTCTTGCGGTGAATAACGACACCTGGAACAGCCTAACTGATGATGAGCGCGCGCTGATCGAAGCCGAAGTTGCCAAACTGGAAGACCAAAGCTGGGCTGCGACGATCACCGAAGACACCGACGGCATCAACTGTATGGCCGACGGCCCCTGCGAACGTGGTGAAACCGGTGGTATGACGCAAGTCAGCATGTCCGAAGAAGCACAGGCCGCAATGCGGGCCTCTATTGAAGGCGGTGTCATCGCAAACTGGGCCGAGCGGTGCGAAGCGCGCTCACCCGGATGCGTTGACAACTGGAACCAGACCATCGGTGCCCTTCTGGGTTACGA
>CALGEE010000518.1 GCA_937881525.1 uncultured Sphingomonadales bacterium
GCGATCGTGGATTTTCCGCACCCACTCTCGCCTACCAGTGCAAATGTCTCGCCGGGGCGAATATCGAAACTGACCCGCTCAACCGCATGAACCCTGTGGCTGACCCGCCCCATGAGACCGGCGCGGACATCATATCGCACCGACACGTCGTCAAGCCGCGCGACCGGTGCCTTCCGCTCCGAATGCGCGGCGCTTGGTCGGCTGGCCCCCGCCCCCATCCGGGGGACGGCATCCAGCAGCGCGCGGGTATATGCATGAGTGGGCCGGACAAAGATGTCGCGCACATTGCCCGTCTCTACCATACGCCCTTGGCGCATGATTATGACCCGTTCGGCCATTTCGGCAACGACGCCCATGTCATGGGTGATCAGGATGATTGCCGTGCCCAGTTCCCGCTGAAGATCGCGCAGCAGGTCCAAGACCTCGCGTTGCACAGTCACGTCAAGTGCCGTCGTCGGTTCGTCAGCAATGAGCACTTCCGGGCGGAGGACCAGTGCCATGGCGATCATTACCCTTTGACGCATTCCTCCTGACAATTCGTGTGGAAACTTGCCCATCCGCTGCTCGGGCTGGCTCAGTCGGACCTGTCGCAGCGCTTCCAGCGCACGGGCCTGAGCCGCGCTGCGACTGACCGGTTCATGTGCGCGGATCGCCTCGCAAAGCTGCGACCCGATGGTAAGCACCGGGTTAAGCGACGTCATTGGCTCTTGAAAAATCATGGCGATTCGATCGCCACGGATCGAACGCATCTGGCCTTCAGGCAGGCCAGTCAGAACTGTGTCACCCAAACGGATGACCCCTCCCGTGACCCTCACAGCAGGTGGCGGCAACAGCCCCATGATAGCCAGCGATGTAATTGATTTACCGCTCCCGCTCTCGCCGGCGATGGCAAGTGTTTCCCCCCGCGCGAGTGTAAAACTCAGATCGCTCACGAGTGGGGCCAATCCCGCCTCACTGCGGACCGAAACGCACAGTCCGTCCACAGCCAACACCGTGGCGGAAGAATTCGCCACGGCTGCAGTATCTGCGGTTGATGTCTGCCCCGTTGATGTCATTCAAAGACGCAACGCGGGAAATAGAACGAAACCACCCAGTTGGGCTGATCCACGATCTCTGAGATCCGCAAGTCCCCGCAGGTAGAGCAGAGCATGTAGGCCTCGACCGCAGACATGCCACGTGTTGCACAAAGCAAATCCACCATGCCTGCCACCGCGTCACGGGCAGCGGCCATCAGGTCAGGCCCGATGCCAGTTGTGGCCTCGTAACCCTTAGCATCCAGATGCCGAGTGACCGGCCCGGGCGTGGTGAACCGCGGCGTCTTAAGATTGGCGTCCTTAACCAGGTCAAGCGTGAGGACCACGTCCATCGGGCTTTCGATGGCCGTCCCGCAGACTTCGCCGTCGCCTTGAGCGGCATGGGTGTCTCCAACGCTGAACAACGCACCCGCCACCTCGACCGGCAAGTAAAGTGTGGTGCCCGCCGCCAGGTCGCGGATATCAAGGTTGCCGCCCACGCGCCGGGGTGGAACGATGGAATGCAGCCCCGGCTCTGCCAGAGCGTTGCCGATGGTGCCAGCAAAGGGCTTCAGCGGTATCGCAGCCTGCGATCCCCAAAGTGCGGGCGCGAGGCTATCTGGATCATAGCTCCAGACGATCAGGGCCGGATCAGTGAATTGATCTGCCAACAGACCAAAGCCCGGAATGTTTGCAGTCCAGCCAAACCCTTTGCCGTCGTGGTGTCGCGGGGCAAAGCTGTCGATGGTAACTTTGACGGCATCGCCGGGCTCTGCCCCGTCGATCCAGATCGGGCCGGAGACCGGGTTGATCTTGCCAAAATCGAGGGTCGCTACATCGGCCACGGTGGACGACGGGCCAAGTTGACCCGCCGAGCTATCATGACAGTGAAAAAGGATTGTCGATCCGGGCGCGACCCTTTCGGCCGGGACAATTGAATTGTCCCAGCCGAAGTGGTGCTGTGCGCCATGAATGGTGTAATCACAAGCCTTGCACATAATGGTTACTCGGTCGCATAGACGTAGTCGTAGTTGACCGGGATCGACACTGGATCGACATACAGCTCATCCGCACCGCCCATCCGGGGCGAACGCATGGTGTAACGCTGTTCGTTGAACACCGGCACCCACGGAGCGTCTTCCATCACCGACATGTAGACGTCTGACCACTTACTCATCCGCTCATCCATCATCGCCGGATCGGTGATGCTGTCGGCGGCCGTTGCCATTTCGTCCAACGCTGGCACGCAATACCGTGACCAGTTCCAGCCGCCCTCGACGACACCCGCACATCCAAGGATAGGTCCATAGAAGTTGGACGGATCGGGGAAGTCTGCGATCCAAGCCATGCCACCCGACCAGATCATCGGTGCGGTGCCAGCACCACCTGCCTCAATCACGTTGGCCTGCGCCAGAGACAGGATATTTGCGGTGATCCCGATGCTGGACAGATCCTGCTGGATCGCCTGCGCGATACGCGGGTTGGGATCGGTGTTCATCACGTAGAGATCAGTCTCGAAACCGTCGGGAAAGCCTGCATCCGCCAACATCGCCTTGGCGGCTTCGGGATCAAAGGGATAACCGGCGTAACCTTCCGTGTAGCCCGGCATCGAGGGAGGCAAAGGCTGAGTAGCCGGCACAGCACGGCCATTAATGATCTGAACGATCCGCTCTTTGTTGATCGCCATGTTCACGGCCTGCCGCACCGCCACGTTATCAAAAGGCGGCATGGTGACGTTCAGGGTAATATAGCCGGTTTGGAGCTGACCGCCTTCGATGACTTGGGCTGCTTGCGCGGGATCGCCCATGACTTCGGTGAACTTGGCAGGCGGAATACCATCGCCAGGCACATCGACTTCTCCGTTTTGCAGGCGCAGCAGGGCCACCACCGGCTCTTGGCCTACTTCGAACGTCACAGCGTCCAGATACGGGACGCCAGCACGCCAGTAGTTCTCGTTCTTGGCAAAGACCAGGCGTTGGCCAATCACCCATTCGTCAAGGCTGAAGGCGCCGGTGCCAACTGGCATTTTGCCGAAATCGCCATTTGCGGCCTCAACTGCTTCTTGCGGCACGACCGAAGCAAAGTTGAGCGCCATGACATGCAGGAAGGTGGCGTCCGGGCGGCTCAGCGTGATCGATACCGTCAGGGGGTCAATCACCGTCACACCCGACAGCGAGGTCGCGGAGCCATCCGACATCGCATCATAACCTGCAATGGAGGCAAAGAAACCGGCACCTGGGCTTAGTGTTTCTGGATTGGTGACTCGGTCGAGCGAATACTTTACGTCCTCGGCGGTCATCTCACGCCCGTTGTGGAACAAGACACCGGGGCGCAAGTTAAAGGTATAGGTCAGGCCGTCGTCCGAGATCTCGTAGCTTTCCGCAAGGCCCGGACGCAGATCGGTCGTGCCGGGGACATAGTCCATCAGGCCGTCGAAAAGCGACTTGATCATCGACCAGTTCTGCCAGTCATAACCGATGGCTGGATCCAGCGTCGCGACGTCGTCCTTATAGGTCACGACGATGTTGCCACCAGGCGTGGCAGCCGGATCGGGGGTATACTCTTGTGCCAATGCTGGAAGGCCCATCGCGAACATCAGCGCCGTTGAGGTCAATAATTTTTTCATTGGTTTCTCTCCTGTTAGGGTCTTGGTTGTGTCAGCGCAACTTGATGCGCGGGTCGATAAAAGGGGCAATCAGGTCGGCCAGCAGGTTGCCGATAACAATGGCGGCCGCCGATACCAGCGTGACGCCCATGATGATTGGAATGTCGACGCGCTGGATTGCCTGCCACGCTAGCTGGCCGATGCCGGGCCAGCCAAAGACGCTTTCCACGACCACGATCCCCCCCATGAATATGCCGATGTCGATACCGATCATGGCAATCACCGGAAGGATAGCGTTGGGCAGGGCATGACGCAGGATCACCCTTGCACGGGTCAGTCCCTTTGCTCGGGCGGTCCGGATGTAGTCAGTTCGCAGCACCTCTACCATGCTGGAGCGCATCATCCGGCTATACCAGCCAGAGCCGAGCAACCCGAGGGTGAGCGCGGGCAGGACAATGTGGGCAAATGTGCCGTAGCCGCCAATCGGAAACCATCCCAGCTTGACCGCAAATACATAAAGCAGCAGCAGGCTGACCACGAATTGCGGCGCAGAGACGGTCACAAAAGATGTGATCATCAGGAAATTGTCCAAGGCCTTGCCGCGGGTCAGCGCAGCAGCGACGCCCATGCTAAGCCCAAGAACAAGCTCGGTCGCAATGCCGGCCGCCATCAGTTGAAGGGTAGCGGGCAAACGCGCACCAATAAGTGTCGACACCTCTGTCCGTTGCAAAAAGCTCCGACCCAGGTCGCCTTGAAATAGACCGGCCAGGTAGCGCGAGTATTGTACGAGGAATGGCTGATCGAGGCCAAGCTGCTCGCGGATATTTGCCACGGTTTCAGCCGTCGCAGCCCTACCTGCGATCTGGCGAACTGGATCGGCTGGCAAGATGAACAACAGGAAATAGGTGATGAACGACACGCCTAGCAAGATCAGCGCCGATTGCACCAGCCGTCGGAGAAAATAGCCCGCCATCAGTCCCGCCCCCGCTGCAACGGATCAAGCACATCACGCAGGGCATCTCCGACCAGATTGAACGCCAGCGCCAATAGCAAGACAGCAGCGCCGGGAATAAACACGAGCCAGGGTGCAGCCTGAAAGTAGGTCTGGTTTTCAAATATGATGTTTCCCCATGATGGGGTTGGCGGCTGCACTCCTACGCCCAGAAAGCTTAGGGTTGCCTCCAAGAGCACGGTGGTCGAAATGCCCAGAGTGCCCCAAACGATGATCGTCGGCACCAGGTGCGGCAGGATATGCCGAAACAAGATCCGACCGGTGCTCGCCCCAAGTATACGCTCGGCGGCAATGAAATCCCGTTCTGCCAGTGAAGAGGTCTCGGTGTAGATCACGCGCGCTGTCTGGACCCAGTTCACCAGCGCGATCACCATCGCCACGATCCAGAGGGACGGCGTGAATATCGCGGCGAGGCATATGGCAAGAAGGAGCGCAGGAAAAGCCATCATCAGATCGGTGAACCGCATCAACACGGTCCCGATCCATCCGCGAAAAAACCCTGCCGTAATGCCGACCAGTGTGCCGATGATAAGCGACAGACCGTTCGCCGCCACACCGATGATGAGTGAAGTTTGCGCGCCGTAGAGGATCCTTGTGAACAAATCTCGGCCCAGCAGATCCGTGCCCAATATGTATACGCCGCCGGGTGGCAACGGCGCGCCTTCAAGGGTCAGACCGTCAAAATGTTGTTCGGCCGGGTCATAGGGTGCGATCCAAGGCGTGAGTATTGCAATCGTCACAAAAGCGCCCAGGA
>CALGEE010000519.1 GCA_937881525.1 uncultured Sphingomonadales bacterium
CGTAGCTGAATAGGATTGTTATGTTTCGTTCATCTTTAGAGGCAAAATGATGAATATATGGGGAGTGGCATGCCGCAAAAGATGAAGCGTCTCGCGCTCTGCATATTGTTAGCGGTTTTGGTCGTAGGCGGCGTCCGAACGATTTACCCCAGCTACAGCCAAGATATCACCTTGCGGCGCCTCACCTTAAATCCTGATGATCCCGCCCAGCGGTATGTGGGTGCACTTACGTTTATCGCTGCATGGGAATTGCAAAGCCGCAATGAGGACTTCGGCGGCATTTCGGCGCTGACAGCACTGGAAAACGGTCGGTTTGTCGGCATCGGTGACGCGGGGACCTTGATAGGCTTCGGCTTGAGCAACGGTTCACGGGCCACCCGTCCCTTTATTGTGCCGCTGCCCAATGCACAGGGGCCAGACATTAGTTACAAAGACCGCGACAGCGAAGGCATCGCATATGACCCCGATAGCGACCAATATTGGGTTAGCTTTGAACAAAAGCACGCGATCCGGCGATACTCTGCGTCTTTCGGGCGCCAAACCGGCATAATGCGTCCGCGCGAAATGCAGAATTGGCCTAATAACAAAGGCGCCGAAAGCATTATCCGTTTAAAAGATGGCCGCTTCCTGGTGATCGCCGAAAGCGTTGATGACCGTATGCACCCTGCTTTGTTGTTCTCTGGTGACCCAGTTGAGCGGGGCACCAGCATCACATCGTTCAAATTTCGGCCCCCAACCGGCTATCGCGTGACCGACGGGGTGCAGTTGCCGGATGGACAAATCGCCATTTTGAATCGTTTGATTGGTCTCCCGCGGGGCTTTTCAGCCAAAATATCACTGCTAAACCTAACGAACATAAGCCGCGACCGCATAGTTTCGGCAAAGGTCATTGCATCGCTTGCTGCACCGCTGCTTGTCGACAATATGGAGGGGATAGCCGTCACACGCGAAGGCCAGGACACAATCCTATGGCTCATTTCAGACAATAATTTCAGTATATTCCAGCGCACTATTTTGATGAAGTTCCGCTTACCCCACCAACCAGACAGCAAAAAGCCGGCGGCATCAACTGCCCCCGGCCTTTGATTTGCTTTAACAAAAGGCCGCGTCAGCAGCCTATCCCCTTACGCTGCAGCTTTTTGCTTCTTGGCGATTTCTTTTTTAACTTTGCGCGCATTGGTCGAGAGCTTCTCGTCCGAAGTCTTCAACAACCAGGTGTCGAGACCGCCAACATGCTCAACCGAACGCAGGCCGTGGGTCGAAACGCGGAACTTGTAGCCTTGCTCAAGAGCGTCCGACAACAGGGTGACATTCTGCAGGTTTGGCAAGAATGTGCGCTTTGTCTTGTTGTTGGCGTGGCTCACATTGTTGCCGACCAGACGGCCCTTACCGGTGAGTTCGCAGATGCGCGCCATGATGTATGTCCTGTACAAATGAGTTTATGCGGAATCACTGAACCGCGAAAGTCGCTGCCCTTAACGCTCCACGCCGAAAAGGTCAAGTCGATGTGTGGCCAAAAGCGGTAATCTACGCTAGCAAAATAACATGTCCCTGACCAAAGCCCGCGAAATGATGAACGAAGCACTTAATCTTGCGCGTGCAGCTGCCGCGCAAGGCGAAGTGCCAGTCGGCGCAATTGTCGTCAAGGACGGGGTCATTATCGGCCGCGGGGCGAACCGCCCTGTCGATAGCCATGACCCCACCGCGCATGCGGAAATCATTGCGATCCGCGCCGCGGCCGCGCAACTTGGCAATGAACGCCTTACCGACTGCGAGTTATGGGTGACGCTGGAGCCCTGTGCCATGTGTGCTGGTGCGATTGCCCACGCCCGCATCGCGCGCCTCTATTATGGCGCTGACGATGCCAAGGGCGGCGCTGTGGCGCATGGTCCGCGTTTATTTGAACAAGCGACCCTGCACCACAAGCCGGAGGTGTATGCGGGCATTGCAGCAGACGAATCCGCCGCCCTGCTCAGAGATTTTTTCGCCAGCCGCCGTTAGCGCAGATTTTCGCCTAAAAACGCGAGTGTCCGTGCCCAAGACAGGTCCGCCGCCGCTTTATCGAATCGTGGCGTGCTGTCATTGTGGAACCCATGCTGCGTTCCGGCATAGAAATGCACTGAGAAGCGTTTCTGGTTTGCAATAAGCGCGGCCTGATACGGCAACCAGCCCATGTTGATACGTTCGTCCACCTCGGCATATTGGACCAGCAAAGGCGCCTTGATTGCGGGAACCTCTTCGGCGCGCGGTTGGCGGCCGTAATAAGGCACCGATGCCGCCATTTCGGGATAGGCCACCGCCAGCGCATTGCACACGCCGCCGCCGTAGCAAAATCCAACTGCGCCAACCTTGCCCGTGCTTTCTGGATGGTCACGCAGATATTCAAAGCTGGCGAAGAAATCCTCAAGCAATTTTCTGGGGTCCAACTTCGCCTGCAAATCACGACCTGTCTCATCATTACCGGGATAGCCGCCGACCGATGACAGTCCATCTGGGCCAAGGGCGATATAACCAGCCTTAGCCAAACGCCGGACCACGTCCTCGACATAAGGATTGAGCCCACGGTTTTCGTGGATGACCAATACGCCAGGCAACTTTCCTTTTGCCTTGGTAGGCTTGGCAAGCAAGCCGTTGATGCTGCCATGGCCATCGGGACTTGGCACTGTAACGCGTGACGTGATGATCGCAGGGTCATCCGCCCGCACTTGCTGCGCCAGCGCGTAATCAGGTTGCAACTGATTGAGAATCATCAACCCAGTCACACCCGCTGCCGCAAACTTCCCCGCCTCACGGATAAACTCTCTCTTCGTCAACTTGCCATGGACATAGCCGTCAAAGATTTCGAGAATATAGGGATGAAAATCGCTGGCCTTCATGCGTGATGAACCACTGGCTGGCTTCACCCCTTATACTCCTCAATGCACAAAACGGGCGACGACGTCGCGATACGACCGGCTGACCTTCACCTGCGCGCCGGACCCCAGCACCAAAAAGCATTCGCCATTTGTGTGCGGCTTGACCTGCCGCACTTGGTCCAGATTGACGATCGTCGAACGGTGGACCCGCTGGAACGTTCTCGGGTCGAGCCGCTTTTCCAGATCCTTCATTGTTTCGCGCAGGATCAGCGAGTTGTCGGCCGTGTAAATGCACATATAGTCGCCAGCAGCATCAATACGTTCAATGCTTTCAACATCGACACGGAAAATCTGGCCGCGATCCTTAATATTGATAAGCTTTTCAAAGCGTGATGACGCCATATCCTCATCTATAGACCCGAGATTATCGGCGGCGTTTGGCGCGACTTCATTGATGACCGTGCGCAGGCGCTCAAGCTCATCCGAGGTGCGTTTGTCGAATAGACGGCTGCGCACGCGGTCCATAGTGTCAGCCAGACGCTCGGGTTCAACTGGCTTCATCAGATAATCGATGGCCTGCGCCTCAAACGCTTTAATCGCATGTTCGGAATATGCTGTCACAAACACGAACAATGGCGGATCGATATCCATCACGCCCTGCACAACCGAAAAACCATCAAAACCTGGCATCTGGATGTCGAGAAAAATTAAGTCTGGTTTCAGCGTCTTTATCTTGCGAATAGCCTCGCGACCATTGTGGCAGGTTGCTACAATCTCGATGTCCTCAAAAGGCTGAAGCCTTAATTCGAGACCCTGAATGGCCAGCTTTTCATCGTCGACCAATATTGTACGAATGATCATGCGGATATCTTTCCTTGCGGCTTAGCCTCCACTTGGTTGTCGTCCCCTGCCATAATCCCAGTTTGATAGGGTAGTTCCAACAAAACCTCAAATCCTCCCCCAGCTTTGACATAATGTTCAAAACGTTGGTCGTCACCATATGCCTGTAACAAGCGCTCACGCGTGTTCGCCATCCCAACGCCTGTGGATAGGGTGAAGTCTTGCTGCCCCGGCTGCAAGCCAGGCCCTGTGTCCGAAACGGTAATCCGAACCCTTTGCCCGAAGAGTTGAGCAACAACGGAAATGTCGGCCCCTTCCTCCTTCGGCGTCACGGCATATTTGATGGCGTTTTCCACCAAAGGCTGAAGCAATAAAGATGGCACCAGAGTATCTTGAACCGCAGGCTCAATCGTGAAAAATGTTCGCAACCGTTCTTCGAACCGCATTTTTTCGATATCGAGATAAAGCTTCAAAGTTTCGATTTCTTGGGTGAGCGGCACCTTGGCCGTAGCTTCATTAATGAGGGTGAAACGCAGGAACGAGGACAAACGCGACAACATTGCATTGGCTTGGTCGGTCTGTTTGAGTAACACCAAAGTCGATATGCTGTTCAAAGTGTTGAAAAGGAAATGCGGATTGAGCTGATACCGCAACATTGTGAGCTGCGCGCTGGTGGCTTGCGCTTCAAGCTGCATCATCTGGTCGGCTTGTTCCTCTGCGCGCACGAAATAATTGATCGCGTAATATAATGCGGACCATGCCCCAATGAGGAGGCCATCCTTAAACAACGCCCCTAATAACAATTGGGCAAAGGGCGTTTGGTCTGCACCCTCTCGGATCGTTTGAACAACCCATGTGTCAATATATGCGTAAAGCAGCGTTGCGCTCATGACCGCGAACAAAGTGGTCCCCCACGTCATAAATGGTCGTTTTTCAATTACATAGCGGTATACGACGGATAGTATTAACGTAACTGAATAGCCGGTGACTGCGGAAATGAGCACCGGAACCAGAAAACTTAACGGTTGTCCGTTTGCAATAACCGTAACCGCGTAGAGCGCAGTAGCGCCGCCCCAACCGGCCGAGTGCAAGTTCCAAAAAGCGCGGTTCTTGTCCGCGAAGAAGGGTTTATCCGAAAGCTCTAATATCGCCATCTATTCGGTCTAGCCGCATTTCGCTTATGCTTGAAGCCCTTGTTTCATCAGCCAACAATGTTAAACACACGCCTGAGAGGATACCGGCAATGGACAATCAAGACGATCGCGCAAATTTTCACGACATGTCAGAAAGCACGCAAGAGGATTGGCAAATCATCATGCGGCACAATATCCCGTTTTCGCAAGATGGCGGACGACGGATATTGGACCATCTCAAATTGCTTGATGGTGACTTTGGCGGATTTGCGGTCGACCGGTTGACGCACTCGCTACAGACAGCGACGCGTGCACATCGTGATGGGCGGGATGAGGATTATGTCATCATGGCATTGCTCCACGATATTGGCGATACGCTCGGCGCTACCAACCATCCCGATATCGCCGCTGCCATATTGAAGCCGTTCGTTTCCGAAAAGCTCCTTTGGATTGTGCAAAATCACGGAATTTTCCAGGGACAAAATTTCTTCCATCATTTGGGCCTCGACCGCGACATGCGCGAGCAGTTTCGCGGCCATGAATGGTTTGCGGAAACTGAAGAATTTATCGACAAATATGACTGCCCATCGTTCGACCCAAATTATGACACCCTCCCGCTGGAGTTTTTCGAACCAATGGTGATGAAGCTTTTCCGCAGCCCGCTGAACAGCATCTATAAAAGGGCGTTAGAAACCGCAGCTTAAGCAGCATTATCCGCAGACGCCCTTTTAACAGGGGCAGTGTATGCTTATATTTATGAAAAAGTGGTTGGTTTAAACTAACCAGTGATCCGGAGTTTGCGCGAGCAACCTTCCCTTGAGGGGAAATATCATGGCGAAAAGCCAAAAGAAATCGAGCCGCGAAGTCCGCAAGCCAAAGGCCGAAAAGCCCAAAAAGCAAAACGCATCGAACCCTTCGGCGAAGGGCAACCCAGCAGGCTTAGGCCCCAAAAGCTGAACCGTTAACGCGCAAGCAAGCCGGTAGTTTTTTGAGCTCAATGCCATAGCATTTCGGATTAATCTGGATATGCTGGCAGCCATATGCAAAGATCGCCATTAAGGCACTGGCACTGCAAGAAGGGGGATAGATTGAACCGTTGGCGTAGCATCCCCTTGTGGCAGCGGGTTATCGCTGCGTTGGTTTTGGGCATTATTGTGGGCCGGCTATGGGGGGCTGGGGCAGAAAACATAAAGATCATCGGTGACGTGTTCGTTGCCTTTATCAAGATGCTGGTAGTGCCCCTGATCTTCTTCAGTTTGGTGGCAGGTGTTGCCAGCATTGGCGATTTGCGCAAGCTGGGCAGCGTTGGCTGGCGCGCCATGCTGATCTTTGTGGTGACGGGGCAGATTTCAGTGTGGCTTGGTCTGTTGCTCGGCACGTTGATAATGCCCGGTGCTGGTGTGGATACTTCGGCGCTGACGATGGGCGCCGTCCCCGAACCTGCCGAAACCAGCTGGCGTGAAATGCTGCTCGGCATGGTGCCGCAAAGCCCTGTGCAGGTGATGGCGGACGTAAATGTGCTGCCGCTGATCATATTTTCACTTTTGCTAGGTATCGGTATTCTGATGGCCAAAGAAGATGGCGAGCCGGTGCTCAAGATCTTCGAAAGCGGCAGCGTGGTAATGCAGAAAGTCACGGCCGTCGTGATGGAGCTAACACCATTTGGCGTGTTTGCGCTGATGGCGTGGGTGGCGGGCACCTTGGGTTTTGATGCGCTGGCTGCGCTTGGCAAGCTGGTGTTTCTCAATTATTTCGGCTGTTTTCTAATCATCGTGTTTATTTACGGCGGTTTGCTGAAACTAATCGCGCGCGTGCCGGTGATTGGGTTTTTCCGCGGCATGGTGGATGCGATGGCGGTGAGTTATTCCACCGCCAGCTCCAACGCCACCTTGCCTGTGACCTTGCGCTGTGCCGAGCGAAACCTGGGCGTGTCGAAATCGGTTGCGAGTTTCGTCATCAGCCTTGGCGCGACGATTAATATGAACGGTACGGCGATGTATCTGGGGATGGCGACTTTGTTCGGCGCGCAGATTTTCGGAGTCAATCTGTCTTGGGGTGATTACGGCATGATCGCGCTGCTTGGCACCCTAGGGGCGGTAGGCGCGGCCGGTATTCCGGGCGCTGGGCTCATCATGATGGCGCTGGTATTTAGCGCCGTGGGCGTGCCGCTTGAAACTATTGCGTTTGTTGCAGGTGTTGATCGGATCATGGATATGATGCGCACCACCACCAACATCACCGGTGATGCCGCCGTGGCCGTGACTGTGGCAAGCCTGACCGGAGAGCTTGACCGCGCTGAACTGATCAGCGCGGATGATGTTTAGCGCGGATCAGGCTTTCACATACTCCACTGGCACGAACGAACCGACGCCGGACGCTTCGCTGCTTTGTAAACGAACCGTCATCGAGCGGGTCTAAAAGCATCAGCGAACTACTGTAACTGTTATCCCAAAGTCTGCTTATAGGAGAGCCAGCCAGCTCTTATATGACTAACATTGGGCGCAAAGCGGACCTTCCTTTTGGTATAAGCGAAGGACCTGTTGAGCGCAGGCGTCATACGCCCCCTATCCTCGCAAACTGCACGACCCGCGATCCTATATCGAAGTGCCAGCTCAAAAACTGACTGATAGAGTCGACCTGGTCATCGTGACGGCCATGCGGGAAGCTCGCGATCTCGGCCCGAAGATCCTCAAGCCAAGGCGCCCGCTCGGGCAACCACACATGCCCAGCCTCGATGCGGGCGGATTGCGCATGGAGCCGCGTGATCTTGTCGTCCCTTGGCAGGAACGCGGTTGGATAGGGGATGCCGTGATGCTCGGTGCGCAACTGCTGGATCA
>CALGEE010000520.1 GCA_937881525.1 uncultured Sphingomonadales bacterium
GTGAGGGCGGAAACCGAACATAGAGCATCACAGCCAAGCGGATGATCTCTGGGCTTGTTTTAAAGTAGCGGAATGGGGAGTGTTTTGCCACACACGCATGCGATAAACTCGCCTGTCCGCTTTAACTGAATTTAATCTGACATTGTGTCGGCAAATCGCTTAAGTGAACAGCCTACTGCAATCTCGTGAAATTTATCAGCTTCACAGATTCAAGGAGAATTTCCATTCCCGCTGTATCATCACCTGATGCGCAAAGCGCCTGCCCTTTATCACGAAGCGACAGTATTTCCTCGAGTCTTTCAGGTGTATAACGATAAACTTTTTTGACCGCATAAGCCCGCTCGGCTTCTCCAGTAATGTACCCAAGATAGTAAGAACATGTTTTTGCACTCACCGAAGACGAGAACACAATCATGGTCAAAAGTGAGATGATACTTAGAGAAAATTTAATGCGCATAGTCTTTCCTTAAGAGAGTAAATATTGATTATTTAATCGCCAACGTAACATGGCGACGGCTCAGTTGGCATTCGGGTCCACAACGCTTAGCTCTAAGGATGAATACCACGCCGCCAGATCCTTGATATCTTCCTTGCTGAGATTCTTCACAATGAGTGACATACGACGATCTTGGCGTTCACCTTTTTGAAAATCCATAATGGATTTTTCAATATATCTCGCACTTTGGCCCGCAAGATGGGGAACCTCTGGATCGCGCGCAACGCCTAGTTGTCCGTGGCATACTGAACACTTTCTAGATAATTTTTTGCCGTTTTGCGGGTCAGAAGCTGCGACAGGCACGGCAATCAAGGTCGCAAGAATTAGAGAAAGTGCTTTATTCATTCCATACTCCATGTGTTGGCACCCCAGCAAAATCCCTGGGGTGCCAGCTTTGTTTAATTAACCACCAACATAGGAGATTTTGTAAATGGCGCCTGCGTAGTCGTCAGAAACTAGGATTGACCCATCTTTCAGAACCTCAATTGACATTGGCCGACCATCATATTCCCCATTCGCGTTGAGCCAACCTTCCGCGAAAGGTTCCATAGTGGCGTTGCCGTCTTGGTCGATATAAGTGACCATCACCCGCGCGCCGCAAGGTTCCGTCCGGTTCCACGACCCATGCTGTGCAGAGAAAATAGCGTTCTCATATTTTGCAGGGAACTGGCTGCCCGTGTAAAAAGCCATGCCGAGATCGGCACAGTGAGCGGTGGTTTCAACTGCAGGATGAATGATACCTTCTGGCGGTGTATCATCAAGATACTCGTTTGTGCGGGTCGTTCCGCCACCGAACCATGGGTGACCAAAATGCTGGCCTGCGGCTGTCTGACGGTTCAATTCGCCGGGAGGAATATCATCCCCCATGCCATCAACCTGATTGTCGGTCCACCAAAGCTCTCCTGTTACCGGATGGAAATCATGACCCACAGAGTTCCGAACACCGTATGTGTAGACTTCACGGTTGCTTCCATCACGCTCCATGCGAATAATCCCGCCAATACCAGTCTCTGCATATAGTTCTAGCTTTTCTGGCGGAGCGACATTGTAGGGCTGGCCCAAAGAAATATAGAGCTTGTTATCAGGCCCAATATCAACAACGCGCGCAGTGTGGTTATAACTCTCTTCACTGATCGGTATTAAATCGCCTTTGGCAACAACATCGACTGCGACAACATCTGGGCCTTCATAAAAGAATTCCGCCGCAGGAAACACACGAACTTGGTTTGTTTCCGCTATATATAGGAAACCATCTTTAGAAAATTGAACGCCGTTTGGTACATCAAACTCCAACGAGGGTGCGAAATCCTTTACTTCATCTGCAACACCGTCTCTATCACGGTCAGAAATCACCCAAACTTTGTCCTTCCGAGTGCCTACGAACAAAACAGTACCCTGTGGCGCCATAGCCATGTCTCTGGCATCGGGGACAACAGCGTATAGTTCAATCTGGAAGCCATCAGGCAGGGTGATGTTCTTCAAAATCTTACGCAAGCTTGCTGCTTTTTCGGAATTTTGGTCGATGTACGTATGATCGCCCATCGTTTTACCAGATTTTCCAAAGACGCCCACATTACTCTCTGAATGACTTTCTGCATGGGCTGCACCAGCACATAGAAGCCCGGCTGCGCAAGCCGCAACTAAAGGATATTTCATCAATTTTCTCCCTAAACTTTACTGATTTCAGTTCTGATAGACAATTTTATTTACTCGGTAGATGTTTCGAATCACGTATTTGAATACGGTATACAGTCTACAGTAGCGATCAAAATTTTGATTAAGT
>CALGEE010000521.1 GCA_937881525.1 uncultured Sphingomonadales bacterium
TAGCTGTCTCGGCGGGCGCGCTGCTTACATCCGGGGGGATCCTTGCAGCTTTTGCCCTTGGTTGGTTATCCTACCGGCGCTCACTAGTTACTGTTGTAGCGGCCTCGACGGCGCTGTCCGCCGGTCTTACGCTTGCATTCGGCTTGCTCCCCGCTGAGCCCATCATCTTGCTTACTGCAGCATTTCTGCTGGGACTGGCAGTCAACACAACACAGATTGGTATCTATACCATAATTCCAGGTCTTTTTCCGGCTCGGATAAGGGCGAGTGCGACCGGTCTCGCAATTGGCATTGGCAGGATCGGCTCCGTCGTCGGCCCATGGCTGGCAGGTACACTCCTCACAATGGGCTGGACGACGGGACAACTCTTCGCAGCAATGGCGACCCCTTATCTGGTCGCCGTTTTCCTTTTGCTCGGTCTCAAAAAGTGGGAACGCCACTAGAGCCCAAAAATTGACAGCGCATAGGCACTAGCCAAGATTGAACAATTGAGCTTGGCGTGAACAGTCTATGCAGATGAAATGAACATTTCGCCTGAATCCGTTATTGATCCCAGCCACACGGGCATTTTTGTGGGTCGCTTCGAGTCGTTTGGCGGTGCGCCAAGCGTTGCCATCAAGGATTGCTTCGACATCGCTGGCGAAGTCACGACAAGCGGATCGCGAGCGCTTGTGGGGGCAGCCCCCGCTAATTCAGACGCTGAGGTCGTGACGCGGCTGCGGAATGCTGGCTACGCAATCGCCGGTCGGGCCAATATGCACGAACTGGCTTATGGAGTGACCGGAATCAATAGCTGGACCGGAACGCCTACAAATCCCAACTATCCCGCACTGTTGCCGGGCGGCTCATCAAGCGGTTCGGCCGTAGCGGTAGCCAAAGGGCTTGTTGATTTTGCCGTAGGTACTGACACTGGCGGCTCGATCCGAGTGCCAGCGACATGCTGCGCCATTGTCGGGTTCAAGCCTACATTTGGACGCGTCAGCCGCTTGGGGGCACATCCGGCGGTCAGCAGTCTCGACTGCGTTGGCCCATTGGCGCGCAACGTGGAGACAATTGAAAAGGCGATGGCAATCCTTGCGCCGGATTGGCAATCGACTGTGGCAGGCAAGGCAGACGCTAAGGTGGCCTGGTTTCCACTCGATGGCGAAACCGCAATATTGGCCCATGTCCGAGATCAGGCCGCCGCCTGTTTTACGCTTGTCGACGCGGATCTTCCCGGATTCAATGAGGCGTCAGACGCCGGATTAACAGTGATTGGCCGCGAAACGTGGAATGCCTGCGGTTATTTGACCGAAACAGGGTTGGTTGGCCGCGACGTGCATGATCGGCTGCTGATGTCTGCTGGGATCATCGACACGCAAGTCGCCGAAGCGGAGGCGGTCCGCAAGGAGTTTGCGGCAGCGATTGACAGGCTGCTCGATAGTTTTGATGTCATTGCGCTTCCGGCTATGACCCATGCAGTTCCATCGCTGCTGGAGGTGGCAAGTTCTGCTGCACCTAAGCCCATTACATTGGCTTGCCGCCCGTTCAACCTATCAGGGCACCCGGCGATTGCGCTTCCAGTGGGCGAAGTCGATGGTCGCCCTGTTTCGTTGCAGTTGGTAGGTCGTCGTGGAGAGGATGAGAAGCTCTGCGCACTTGCCCGGCAAGTACCAATTTTCTCCAAAGGAGACGCATGATGAAGGCTGCCCACTCGAAACCCGCTGAGCCATTTGCGATCGAGCCGATGCTCGCCGAAATTCGCGAACGACGCGCCGAACTGCACAAGCTGGGGCATATTCCGCAGGATCTAGTCGCGCAGTTTCAGTCCCTGGGATTGTATCGGGCGTTTGTGCCCGAACAATTTGGTGGGAGCGGGATGGATGCATCCACATTCCTACGGCTGATCGAAGCTATTTCGGCAGCGG
>CALGEE010000522.1 GCA_937881525.1 uncultured Sphingomonadales bacterium
TAAAAATTTGCAGATAGCGGCGGGAACAAGCTGTACTACATGCGAACTCAGAACTACTCAGGGAGAGTAAATATGAAAAAACTATTGGTTGCCGCGGCTTTTGGCGCACTTGCTGCGCCGACGACGGCCCTTGCCGAATGCGGCGAAGTTTCGGTTGCTGAAATGAACTGGGCATCTGCCTCTATCATTAGCAAAATCACCGAATTCTTGATGGTTCAAGGGTATGGTTGCAGTGTCACTTTGGTACCCTCAGCAACGACCACTGCTGTGACGTCATTGGCAGAAAACAACGAACCAGATGTCGTGCCAGAACTTTGGGTCAATTCCGCACCGCTTTACAACCAGCTTGAGGCAGAAGGTAAGGCAGTTACCGCAGCGAATGTTTTTTCGGATGGTGGCACCGAAGCATGGTTCGTTCCAGATTATGTTGTCGCAGCACATCCGGAATTGGCCACAATCGAAGGTATTCTTGCAAATCCCGAATTGGTCGGTGGACGCTTTCACAACTGTCCCGACGGTTGGGGTTGCCGTATCGCCAACGACAATCTTGTAAAGGCCTTCGATTTTGCCGGGAATGGTATGGAAGTGTTTAACCATGGTTCTGGTGAAACGCTATCGGCTGCAATGGCATCGGCTTATGAAAATAAAGAGCCGTTTTTTGGCTATATGTATGGGCCGACCGCCGTTTTAGGACGTTACCCGATGGTTGCTGTAGATATGGGGCCATATGATGCTGAGATCCATGCGTGTAACCAAACGGTCGATTGTGCCAATCCGGCAAAATCATCCTATCCGGCTGCGCCAGTTTTGACAGTTGCAACTGCAGATTTTGCAGATCGAAACCCCGAGGTTTATGATCTCGTCAGCAAGATTTCGTTCACATCTCTTGAACTGAGCCAGCTTTTGGCATGGCAGGCCGACAACGGCGCGTCCGCTGAGGAAGCCGCAGTCCATTATCTGATGCAAAGCAAGGACACTGTCATGGGGTGGGTCAATGAGGAAGCCGCAGTAAAATTGAGCGCGATCCTGCAATAAATCATATACTGGGGCGGATTTGGATCCGCCTCAGTTTTTTGTAACTGATCTGTATATTAAGGGGTCGGTCAGGTGGCGACATACGATTTTATCTTTGACAGCGCTGGTCTTCGGGATTGGTGCGGTGTCGAGGCGTCAACCGGACCGGTGACCATGGCCGAGCTTCTTGCGCGCGCGGGGACGACCGAAAGTGGAAGCATCTGGCACAAAGCACTGGCCTTGCCGTTCCCGTCTTTGGACGAATTGAAC
>CALGEE010000523.1 GCA_937881525.1 uncultured Sphingomonadales bacterium
GCTTGAGCGCGCGCATCGCGATTTCGTCATTGCGGCGTTCAGGCGGCAGAAGGACCGTTTCCACCACATAGTTGTTGATCGGCGGCATGATCATGCCCTCGGCATAGTGCAGCCATTGCAGATATTCGGCAAAGTTTCCGGCCTCCGGTCCGGGTGCCAGCTCAGGCGCATGTTTGGCCGCCAGATACTGCGCAATCGCGGTGCTCTCGCTGATCGTGACATCGCCATCAACCAGCGTGGGTACGCGTCCGTTTGGGTTTATCGCTGTGTAATCAGGGGCACGCATTTCTTTCTGCCCCAGTTGGAACTTTTCAAGTTCATAGGGCAGACCAATTTCTTCCAACAGCCAAACAGTTCGTACAGCGCGCGACTGAGGTGCAAAATAGACTTTCATACAATTCCCCTAAGATATGCTCCGAATACGGCAGCGCCGTAGGTGTCCCGATTGGATTTGCTTGACAAGTAGAGGACTTCAACTTTAGTGAGTAGTCAATTCAAAAATTGAAGTGACGCATTATGAGCCGTTCTGACCTACATTCGCAAACCTGTAACATTGCGCGCGCCGTAGCGCAGGTGGGCGACGAATGGACGCTACTGATTGTGCGGGAAATGTTCCTGCGCACTCGCCGCTTCGATGATTTCCTACGCCTCACGGGCATGTCGTCCCACCTTCTGTCACTGCGTTTGAAAAAACTGGAAGCGCAGGGGTTGATCCAGCGCGAGCCTTATTCCCAGCGCCCGCTACGCCATGAATACTGCCTGACCGAGAAAGGTCGCGATTTGTGGACGATCATCATCGCGCTGAAACAATGGGGCGATCGTTGGTTGGGTGCCCAGGATACGCCCGTGCAGATCGTTCACAAGACCTGCGGTCAAATCACCAAACCACAAATGACCTGCCCGGATTGTGGCGAACCTATTGAAGCTTACAACTCTGAGGCCAGGTTATCCCAACCCTATGAACTGGAACGACAAGCCGCAAGCCGTGCACCGTTAAAATTGTGAGAAGTCAAATCCATGGACTATGAAACACTTCGCTTTAAAATTGCTGATGGCGTCGCGATAATCACCTTGGATCGCAAGGAAAACCCCGCCAACGCGTTGAATGCGCGGATGGCCGAAGAGTTGTTTGACGTAGGTTTGCGTTGCGGGGCGCCAGACGTGCGCGCCGTGATCGTCAACGCAACTGGGAAGATGTTTTGCGGCGGCGGCGATCTTGCCGAAATGGACGCCGCCCCTGACAAACCCGCGCATCTGACCCGAATGGCAACGTTGCTGCATGCAGGGTTGATCCGGCTTGCCCGGATTGACGCACCGGTCATCATGGCCGTGAACGGAACCGCGGGCGGAGGAGGGTTCTCGATAGTATTATCTGGCGACTATGTCATCGCGTCAGAAAGGGCCAAGTTCGTTTCGGCCTACACGTCATCCGGGCTCACGCCGGACGGATCGTCGACCTACTATCTGGCGAAACATGTCGGTTTGCTGCGGGCAAAGGAGCTGATGCTGACAAACCGCGTCTTGACGGCTGCCGAGGCTCAGTCCTGGGGGTTGGTCAACAGGGTGGTGCCCCCAGAGACTGTGATGGACGAAGCCTGTGCGATGGCACAGCAAATAGCATCTGGGCCAACAATGGCATTTGGTGGCGTCAAAAGGCTGCTGGACACGGCATTTTCAGATGGCCTAGAATCCCAGCTAGATCGCGAGACGCGATCCATCGCCGACATGATGCGCACCAACGACGGGCCAGCTGGGATAGCGGCTTTTCTGGCCAAGGAAACGCCGCGGTTCAAGGGGACGTGAACCAGTCTGACGGCGCAAAATCGCTTCACCCAATAACAAAAATGTCAAAGTCTCATTCATCAGGTATCGGGGGCAGAAACAACCGCCCTTTAATGTTGGCATATCCTGCTCTCACATTTTTTGTGACTTAAAGCTTGCTCAATTTCTATGAATTCTCAGAAAGGAATATCGTCGTTGCCTATTGGCGAGCTATTCTTGTTTGGCGGTTCGTAACTATCTCTATCGTCAAGTCAAATGGTAGTGGACGCTGCTGTCAGACGAATGAGAACTCGCATCGGATTGCTAGCGCAGCCTGAATCTATGCGCTCCATAATTGACGCAACCCAGCAAGAGCAGTGGCTTGGTTCAGCTTGAAATTAATGCGTCAATAGAAATGGCGTTACCAAACAAAACCGCCCCCGAATGAATTTACAACTCTAATACTAAAGGCCCGAGGTCCGAGACGCGGGGTCCTAGAACAGGAGGCCCGGTCCGTGCTCCTGCAGCTCAACTTTAGCGATCAGGCACAGTAACCCATGGTTAACTCTGTTTTGATCTG
>CALGEE010000524.1 GCA_937881525.1 uncultured Sphingomonadales bacterium
CGTCACTTCGTCAAACAACATCACTTCGGGGTCCATCGCCAATGCGCGCGCTATTGCGACCCGCTGTTTTTGTCCACCAGACAAGCGTGATGGGTATTCTAACGCTTTTTCTGCCAACCCAACACGGATCAATTGCAACATGGCTTTACTCTCAGCCTCTGCCTTGTCACGGCCAAGTACGATGATCTGACCTTCCATGACATTTTCCATAACAGTTTTATGCGGAAACAAATTGAAGTGTTGAAACACCATACCAATGCGCGACCGTAAGCGACAAAGCTCAGTGTCTTTGTACTGCATTGCACCATCACGTTCTGACCCTATCAGATCGCCGTTCAGATAGACCTTCCCGACGGTCGGTTCCTCCATGAAATTGACACAGCGCAGCAAAGTCGATTTTCCGGAACCGCTAGAACCCAACAAAACCACTGTCTCATTGGAACCCACTGACATGTTGATGCCTTTAAGCACCTCCAAATCACCATAACTTTTATGCATGTTCTCAATGCGGATGATTTCACTCATTGGTCACCTCGACGTAAAATGCGTTCTAACACATAGGTTCCCTGAACCACTGGGTAGAGCACAACAAAGAAAATGATGGCTACCCCCGTATAGGCTTCAATGGGATTGAAATTCAGATCAGCAATCAGCTTGGCTTGATTAAGAGTCTCAACATACCCAACGACAGAGGCCAGCGTAGACATCTTGAAAACTTCGATCCCGCGATTGGTTAAAGCTGGCAGTACCTGTTTGATTGCCACTGGTAGGATGATGCGGCGCAGCGTTTGATTATAGGTCATGCCAATAGCTTTTCCTGCATCCCATTGGCCAAGATCAATGGACTGGATGCCTGCGCGATAAATCTCTGCTGAGAAAGCCATTGTATTCAGTGAAATACCCAAAACCGCCGCTAAGAACGGGTCCGTTTCAATGCCAGTTAAAATTGGGAATGCGTAATAAAACCAGATGATTTGGACCAACACTGGGGTGTTGCGGAACACCTCTACAAATGCGCGGGCTGCCAGGTTGACCCAACGGCTTGGTGCATAGCGTAATATTCCGACAATCAACCCGCCACTTAATCCCAAAAAAACAGTGATCAAAAAAATGAAAACCGTCCCTTTCAGTCCAGCCCAGAGGGCAAACCAATTCTGAAAAATCGTCGCAAAGTCCCAGGCATGTCCCATCAATGAACTGTCCCTTCGCCAGATTTAGCAAGGTGGCGTTCTATTACAATTGATACCTGACTGACGCTGAAAATCAGCACGAAGTATATCAAGGCAACAATAGTATAAACCTCAAGCGGTCGAAACGTCTTTTGGGCAACTTCATTGGCCTGAAACATGAGGTCTGCATACGCCACCGTCGACACAAGCGTTGTGGTTTTTAGCAACTCAATGGACCGCTCCATAAAGGCAGGGATCATGCGCTTAATGGCTTGTGGCAGAATGATTCGCCGCAGCGACTGCGGATAAGTCATGCCGATGGCTTTGGCACCTTCCCACTGACCTTTATCGATAGACAGAATGCCGCCACGAAAAATTTCAGCGAAGAACGCTGAGGATTGAATCGAGAATGTCACGACGGCCGCAATCGTCGGCGTCATGCGAATATCGACCAATATGGGCAGTGCGAAGAAGAACCAGAAAAGTTGGACCAACGGCGGGGTTGTTCTAAAGATTTCGATGATGAAGGCGGCGATACCCGACGGAATGCGCCAAGTTGACAAGCGTGACAAAGCTAACATCAGGCCAATTGGGATCCCAAAGAAAAGGGCCAATCCGGTGATCTTGAGCGTATTGACGAGGCCAAGCATCAAAAGGTCGAAATCCCGCATTACTGCCAGGAAATTCCACTCCATGCTCATCATCTCCCCAAATAATCGCGCTCGTACTCGGCTTCTCTCTTGTGTTTAAGATAATTTAATAGGATTGTCGACAATAAGAATGGAGGGATTTATGTTGAAGCCAAACATCTTGTTTATTCAGGTTGATCAACTGACGGCCACATCGCTAAAGGCCTACGGAAACGACATTTGCCGGGCGCCCAATTTAGATCGCCTGGCCGACGAAGGGCTAGTTTTTCAACATGCGTATTGCAATTTCCCGTTATGCTCACCGTCGCGCGCCTCAATGGCAACCGGCCAGTTATGCTCCAAAATCGCCGCTTACGATAACGCCGCAGAACTGGCCGCAACCATTCCAACATATGCCCATTATTTAAGTGCTGCCGGTTACCAAACGTCCTTGTCCGGGAAAATGCACTTCATCGGTCCCGATCAACACCACGGATTTGAAAAACGCCTAACGCCTGACCTCTATCCAGCAGACTTTGCATGGGCACCCTATTGGGGCGACGAAGGAGAGCGTGATACGAACGACACTCGAAGTGTCACTATCTCAGGCATTTGCGAGCGGTCCATGCAGATCGATTTTGACAATCTGGTGACATATAGTGCAATCCAGCATCTTTACGATATGGCACGATCCAGCGATGATCGACCATTCTTCATGCAAGTCTCTTACACGCATCCGCACGAACCCTATTTGTGTCGCAAAGAATTTTGGGATCTGTATGAGGATGTTGAGATTCCGCTTCCAGACGTTCCGGCGCTTCCAGTAACAGAACATGATCCACATTCGGTGCGCTTGCTATCCGACTTTGGAATGTTGAACGTTCGGTTTTCCGACGAGGATATTAGAAGTGCCCGACGCGCATATTATGGATCGATTAGCTATCTGGACGAAATGATCGGCAATCTCCTCGACACTTTAGAGGCAATTGGCCAAACGGAGAAAACAGCCATTATTTTTACGTCTGATCATGGCGAAATGCTGGGTGAGCGCGGAATGTGGTTCAAGAAACATTTCTATGAGCCATCCCTGCGTGTGCCTCTCATGATGAAGATTCCAGGTGTCGCTGCGAAGCGTGTCACAACGCCTGCGTCTTTGGTCGATCTCTTGCCAACTTTCATGGGCATTGCCAAGGGAACTGGATGGACAAGCGAAGTCGAGCAATTAGACGGAAATGACCTAACAACATTCTTGGACATTGAACAACCAGATCGCCCGGTTTTTGCCGAATACCTCGCGGAGGCAACGACAGCTCCAATATTCATGATCCGGCGCGGACATTATAAATTTATCAGCTCTGGTGATGATCCACCCTTGCTCTTTGATTTGGAGGACGACCCACAAGAACGTAACAATTTGGCTGCTGACCCATCCTACGCGAGTTTTGTTTCAAATTTCCAGTCAGAAGTAGGTCAAAAATGGAACCATGATGCATTGAATGAACGCATTCGGCTCAGCCAACGGCAAAGACGACTGATTTTGAGTAGTTACGACCAAGGCCCAAAACCGCGTTGGAACCATGCTGAAGAAGCAACCGACGAAGTCATTTGGTATCGTGGCGACGGCGGCTACAACGAATGGGCGTTTTCGTTCCTGCCAGTGAAGATGTCCGCGACTTGAACATCTCAGCGTCACTGAGAGCAATCATGCGTCCTCGCAAGGTGGGTGGCAGCCAAAGTTCCTCAATGTCACTTCGTTCAATAGCAATCTCGGTAAGACCGGACAAAAGCATGTCGTATCCTGCGATCAGGTTTCGCTTTCGGCGGCACCAAGTTTTGACCGTCTTGTTATGCTTGGTGAGACAGAAGGTTTTCTAATGAGGGTGCTGTCAGACGAATGAGAACTCGC
>CALGEE010000525.1 GCA_937881525.1 uncultured Sphingomonadales bacterium
AGACGGTGAATCACAACCTGCTGATATCGCTCAAACACTTTTCGGTCAGGCTCTAGGCGGCAATGAACTCATTCCACTTCCGGACCATGTGCTTGTTTTCGTCCATGACGGAGTTCCAGCAGACGACATTGCCCATGCGCTCCAGGAAGGAGCCGCCGTCGCGGACGGCGCCGGCTTTCTCCATGACGACGCCTTGCGGGCTCTTGATCTCGCCCTGGGCCGGCTTGCCTTCGTACCAGTAGCCCCACTCGTCTTCGGTCATGAAGAGCTTCGACGTTTCCGGCACGGCGGAATAGTAGCCCTGGCGCATCAGATAGCCGCCGACCCAGCCGGACAGATACCAGTTGATGTATTCATAAGCGGCTTCGAGTTCCAGGCCTGAGAGATTGGCGGACAGGCCGAGACCGCCGCCCCAGGACCGATAGCCTTCCTTGAGCGGCTGATACACGCAGGGAATGCCCTTGCTTTTGACCGCGGCGATCGCCGGCGACCACATGGATTGAATGACGACCTCGCCGGCCGCCATCAGGTTCACGCTTTCGTCGAAGGATTTCCAGAAGGCGCGGAACTGGCCAGCCTTCTTGGCCTCGGTGAAGATCGCCATGGTCTTGTCGATCTCGGCCTTGGTCATGTTGCCCTTGTCGCCATAGGTGATCTCGCCCATGGCTTCGCAGACCATCGCCGCATCCATGATGCCGATCGACGAAATGTCGAGGATCGAAGCCTTGCCCTTGAATTCCGGGTTCAACAACTCGGCCCAGGAGGCGATCGGCCGCTTGATCAGGTCGGGGCGGATGCCCAGGGTGTCGGCATTGTAGATCGTCGGGATCAGCGTCATCCAGCCGGATTCCGGCGCGCTGAACGTGCGGCTGTTCGGGCCGTCGACAAAGCCCACCGTGTGCGGGGCGGTGCCCTGGGCGATGGTCGATTCCGGCGTCAGCTTGCCGGAGCGGAACGTGCCGGCGATCTTGTCGTAATTCTTGATCTTCTTCGTATCCATGGCCTGCAGATTGCCGGCCGCCCAGACCTTCTTGCAGATAAAGTATTCGATATCCGCGATATCGAAGCTCTTCGGCTGCGTCGCCGCGCGCTGGGTGACGCTATCGGTGTCGAGCGCCGTCATTTCCAGCGTAAAGCCAAGGTCTTCCTTCACCTTGGTCGCGACGTCATTGAGGTTCGAGACGCCAGTGCCGAATTGCCGGAGCGTGACGTTCTTGATGTTCTGCGCCCAGACCGTCGGGAACCCGGTGACGGCGGTCGCGGCGCCGATGGCGGCCGTGCCCTTCAGGACGGAACGCCGGCTCAGGCCCTTTTTATCTTTCCCTGTCAGCACTGATTATTCTCCTTTTCTGGCGTGTGTCGGGCCATGCGCGATAGGCGCGGCCCAGGGTCAGGCGGCCGGAGCCGCGAGTAGGTGAGCGTCCGAGGGGTCCCAGGAAAGCGACACGGCCTCGCCGATCTGGATCGGGGTCCTGAAGAACACACTGTCGGGAATGGCGGCGACCAGCTCTTTCGCGGCGGCGGCTTCCAGGGCCACATTGACGGTCGTTCCGAGAAATTCGATATCGCGGACGACGGCGGCAAACTCGGGGGCTTCGCCAGCGCGCTGCGGCGTCAGGGACACCCGATCCATGCGCACCGCCATCAGCCCCGCCGGCCCTTCGATGACGTTATGGCCGCCGATGAAGCGAGCGACGAATTCCGATCGCGGTTTGTTGAAAACCTCTTGGGGCGGCCCGGATTGCTCGATCACGGCCTTGTTCATCACGACGATGTCGTCGGCCAGCGCCAACGCCTCGTCCTGGCTGTGGGTGACATGGATGAACGAAATACCCAGTTCCCGCTGCAGCTTCTTCAACTCCAGGCGCATGCGGATGCGCAGGAACGGATCGAGCGCCGAAAGCGGCTCGTCCAGCAGCAGCATCTCCGGCTCAGTGATCAGCGCCCGGGCCAGCGCGACGCGCTGTTGCTGGCCGCCGGAAAGCTGGCTCGGCAGGCGGTCGCTGAAGCCTGTCATGTCGACAAGCTCCAGCAGCTCCATGGCGCGAGTTCGCCGGGTCGGCTTGTCGACGCCTTTCATCTTTAAGCTGAACGCCACATTGTCGACGACGGAGAGATGCGGGAACAGGGCGTAGCTCTGAAACATCATCGCCGTGCCGCGCTGGGCGGGCGGCAGGTCCGTGATGTTGCGGCCGCCCAGGATGATGTCGCCCTCGGTGGCCAGTTCGTGCCCTGCGATCATTCGCAAGGTCGATGACTTGCCGCAGCCGGACGGGCCGAGCAGGCAGGAATACGTGCCGGACCGGAATATGTGGTCGATGCAGTTCACCGCAATCGCATCGCCATAGGCTTTCGTAACCGCCGCCAACTCCAGACTGGACAACCGGAGCCCCCCACAATCAATGTCTCCGGGGATCAGAGCAGCAAGTCCCATGCCAAGGGCCGCGCGTCCCGGTTTACGCGCGCGCCGCGCCGGCCCGACTACGCCAGAGCGAAAGCGCCGCCCGGCAGTTTGGGCAAAGAATAGGCAGTGTGGCGAATTTTTAGGCGATCGCCAATCGTCGCGTCAATCCTGGGATGGCGCTTGCGCCAGGCCTTAAAACGGTTTGCCTGGCAGGTCGCGCGACAGATGCTGGCCGTGACGGGCGCTGTCGGCCAGAGTTCCAGCCTCGACGATCACCTGGCCGCGCAGGATGGTCATGACCGGCCAGCCGGTGACCGCGAAGCCTTCCCACGGCGTATAATCCGAGCCGTGATGCAGGTCCGCCTGGCGGATGGTCCGCTGCAATGTCGGGTCCCAAAGCACGATATCGGCGTCGGAGCCGACCGCGATCGTGCCTTTCCGCGGGTAGAGGCCATAGAGCCTTGCGTGGTTCGTCGCCGTGATCGCGACGAAGCGCGTCAGGTCGATCCGGCCTTTGACGACGCCTTCCGAAAACAGGATCGGCAGCCGCGTTTCGATGCCGGGAATGCCGTTCGGGATATTGCGGAAGCTTTGCTCGGCGCCGGGCGCGCGCTTGCCTGCCGGGTCCGCGAAGCGGAACGGACAATGGTCGGAGGAATAGAGCTCGAAATCCCCTTGCTCGATCCCGGCCCAGCAAGCCGTCTGCTCCTTGAGGTCGCGCGGCGGCGGCGAGCAGACATATTTGGCGCCTTCGAAACCGCTCCGATCCAGATCGACGGCCGTCAGGGTCAGGTATTGCGGGCAGGTCTCGGCGTAGACGCGGGCGCCTCGGCGCCGGGCTCGTCGGATCTCGTCGAGGGATTCGCCATTCGAGACATGGACGATGGTCAGCGGCACGCCCGCAATCTCCGCCAATGTGATCGCCCGGTGGGTCGCTTCCCGCTCGACCGGCACGGGACGGGTCGCCGCGTGATAATAGGGGCCGGTCTGGTTGTCGGCCTCTTACTGATCCTACATCAATGCAAATATTAGATAGAATAAGAAACAAATATGCGCCATATGCGGCAAGACACCAATTTTCGGTTCCCATGAATATTAGTGTTCCGCCAAGGAAAAAATGAAACCAATTGATTATTCCATTTACCATGACAGGTTCCTTTTCAATGTAGATACTCGACAAAAGCGCGAGTTGGAGTGACTGCCGAGCGTTGCACGGACGTATTTTGAACAGCCGGCTTCCGCGAAGCCAACTCTAGCGTTCCACAGGCGATTAGGAGCACCATGCCGAGCATGATCCTGACGCCTATCCAGCGCCGCATCCTCGACGTTGCCGAAGCCGCTGGCGACGGGCGTGACATCGCGTTTACGCATAGCCTTTTGGCTCAGGTTTCGATGCCGCTGAAGTCGGTCAAGGGCGATGTTTACGAGCGCCAAGCGGGCGCGGCATCGATGTTGCTTCAGGCAGGCCATTTGTATCTCGACGGTAAGTGGGAGAAGCAGCCGCTGCCCTATGGGGTATCCCCGCGCCTGGCTCTTTCGTTCATCAATACCTCTGCGCTGCGCTCTGGCGAGCCGCTGGTCGAGCTAGGGGATAGTCTTTGGCAATTCATGGGCGATTTAGACCTGACGCGGGACGCGCGGGCCGTCAGGCATTTCCGGCGCCAGCTCCAGAGTATCGCCGCCTCCACCATGCGCCTAGGCTACGGGCGCAACACGACGGTCAAAGGCATTGAACCTATAAGGGCCATCGATCTCTGGCCGGAACCAAGCGATGGCCGCCAGCGTGTCCTCTGGCCCGCGTCCGTCCGTCTATCAGACGACTACTTTGCTGACCTGCAAGAACACGCTCTGCCGCTTAATCGTGAGGCCCTGGCAGCGCTCAGGCATTCCGCGATGGCCGTAGACGCCTATGCTTGGCTTGCCAGTCGCCTGCCACGAATTAAGCGCGAGGCAGGGGAGCGCATATCCTGGCGAGCACTACAGGCCCAGTTTGGCGGCCCCGACGATCTCCGAAACTTCCGGCGGCACTTCCTAAAGGCGCTTCATCAAGCCGTTGTCGCATACCCCGGCGCTCGCATCGAGCAAGTACGCGGCGGCCTGTTGCTGAAGCCGTCGCCAACCGCCGTTCCGCGCAATCAGTAATCCACAGCGGGTTGGTGACGGCTGAAGTTATGCATGGGCGGATCGTACCCCTTGGCGCTGGGTGATTCGTACCCCTTGGCGCTGGGTGATTCGTACCCCGCGAGTCTCCTATATGAATCCCTATAGTTTTTACCGGTAGTTGGCCGCCGGATTCCGGGGATAACCGCCAGGCCTGCACAACCCATCCCCAAGCCGGACGTTGCAATTCGTGCCATTTCGGGTAAGAACAAAACAGGAAGCCCACATCATCTGGTAGGACCGCCAATGGCCGAAACACAGTCCCTGCCCTATCTGACCAAAAAAGAAGCCGCGCGACGGCTGCGGCGATCCGCATCCACCATGAACGATTGGCGGCAACGCGGCATTGGGCCTCCCGCAATCAAAGTCGCAGGCGGCAAGCTCCTCTATGCCAGCGATAAGCTGGAAGCCTGGATCGAACAACAAAACGCGACGGGCTAACCAGCGGCAGGAATGTAGGGCTATGCAACATGCCTACGCCGCGGCTCTGCCTGCTCCAGGCCCGCAATCAAACCGTGCTGCTAATTCGCACGGGCTGGAAATGCGGGGATCCATTGAAACCCGCAGAGCGCCTAGTTTTCAGCCTTCATACGCAAAGCCGCTGCGCGCACGCGTATATAACCGTCTCTACGGTCGTCTCTACGGTCCCCGTAGCCCTCACGTCCACGAGCTAGGGAGGGCTAGTCAGAAACGGCGTCGCGAGTTTCTGGGGTTGGAGGCAGCGACGGGGTCGCAGGCGCTGGCCTTTGTCACTCTGCGGATAGACGAGGCCGGGATCGATGTAGAGCAGCCCGGGCGCGAGCTGGGCGAAGTGTTCAGGCTCGTCACCCGTTGGGTGAAATCAAGCGGCGGCAGCGGCGACTACGTTTCAGTGATTTCAACAGGGCCGGTGCATGGGCTGCACGTCCATGCCGTGTTCGGTCTCCCGCCCGGAGCAGGAGGCCTGGCGCTGCGCAAGCGCCTTGTCCGGCGGTTACGCGAAGTCACGGGCCGGAAGCTCCCGAAAGCAGCGCTGAACGTTCAAGCGATCCGTAACGAGCCGGAGGATCGGGCCGCCGTGTTCCGGTACATGGCTCGCAACGCCTCCGTTCCAGTGTCCTGCAAAGGCCGCCAGGTGAATACCTCGCGGGCATTCGGGCGGCGCGCTGCCGAAGCGCTCCAACTGCGTGATGCGTCTGACAAGCATATGGCCGCCAGAACGCTGGAATCCGCCCCTGTGAAGCGCCTGAGCGACCAAGGGCCTGGTTTCCCGGCAAAACCAGAGGGCTGCACTGTACGTCGCCCGCCGCCGCCTTATGGCGCTATTCCGAACAACCGAAGCAGAGAGACGTTGAGCGCCCGCCGCCAGCTCCTGATGATCCGGGAACGTCGCCAACATTTACCGGATATCGGGCCGCCCTCCGTATCTGACTATGCCAGAGCGGCCTTGCTTGCTGAGCTGGAACGACGACGACGCCAGCAACCGGACCGACGATGCGGCTTAGGAGATGGACTTGATGACCAGCGACGCTTCTACGAACACGGTGAAACTAAATCCCAACCGACTGCCGGCGATGGAAGGCCTTTTGAAAACAGTCGGCGGCTCGCAGTCAGACGACTGGAACGAGACGTTAGTAGATCAGACGATAGCGGCTCTATGGCATGGCGGCAAAGACATTGACGCAAGGAAGAAGCAGGTGACGGGTGCTGTCGCCGCCCTCGTTGGCACCGGTCCTCGCGATGAAATGGAAGGCATGATCGCGACGCAGATGATCGCGACCCACAACGCCTCGATGGAGTGCCTGCGTCGGGCGATGATCCCCGATCAGCATCCAGATGCCCGACAAGCCAATCTGAACCAGGCGAACAAGCTGAGCCGGACCTATGCGGCGCTGATGGACGCTCTGAACAAGCACCGAGGCAAGGGGC
>CALGEE010000526.1 GCA_937881525.1 uncultured Sphingomonadales bacterium
CACCTCGTCGATAAAGCCCTTACTCGCCGCGACGAAGGGGTTGGCGAAGCGGTCTTCATATTCCGCGGTCTTCACCGCCTGCTCTTCCGTGGATAGCCCGCGGAAGATGATTTCAACTGCACCCTTTGCCCCCATCACCGCGATTTCAGCGGTCGGCCATGCGTAGTTAAGGTCGCCGCGCAAGTGCTTGGACGCCATCACGTCATACGCGCCGCCATAGGCTTTGCGGGTGATGATAGTAATCTTGGGCACGGTTGCTTCGGCATAAGCAAACAGCAGTTTGGCGCCATGCTTGATGATGCCGCCATATTCCTGCGCGGTCCCCGGCAAAAATCCGGGAACGTCAACAAAGCTGATGATCGGGATTTCGAACGCGTCGCAGAAACGTACAAAACGTGCGGCTTTCTTTGAGCTGTTGATATCAAGGACACCCGCCAACACCATCGGCTGATTGGCCACGATGCCCACGGTGCGGCCTTCAATACGGCCAAAGCCAATGATGATATTTGCTGCGTGTGTTGGCTGCACCTCGAAGAAATCGGCCTCATCGACCGTTTTGCGGATCAGCTCGTGCATATCATAAGGCTGGTTGGCGCTTGGCGGGATAAGCGTATCAAGGCTGGGCTCGATGCGGTCCCACGCGTCTTCCGTTGGGCGCTCTGGCACACCAGCACGGTTATTCTCGGGCAAATAATCAAAGAAGTCGCGAACCGAAAGAAGCGCCTCAATGTCATTTTCGAACGCGTTGTCGGCAACACCCGACTTCGTCGTGTGCGATATCGCGCCGCCAAGTTCCTCCTGCGTCACCACTTCGTTGGTCACCGTTTTGACAACATCAGGGCCAGTGACAAACATATAGGAGCTGTCCTTCACCATGAAGATGAAGTCGGTTATTGCAGGGCTATACACCGCGCCACCAGCGCATGGTCCCATGATAAGGCTGATTTGCGGGACAACACCGCTCGCCAAGACGTTGCGTTGGAACACTTCGGCATAGCCGCCCAACGAGGCAACGCCCTCTTGAATACGCGCGCCGCCGCTGTCGTTCAGACCGATGACCGGGGCACCGACCTTCAAGGCATTATCAAGGACTTTGCAGATTTTCATGGCATGCGCTTCGGACAGCGAACCACCAAATACAGTGAAATCCTGACTGTAGACATAAACCAAACGGCCATTGATTGTGCCGCTGCCGGTGACAACGCCGTCGCCAGGTATCTTTTGATCGGCCATGCCGAAATCCGCGCAATTATGCGTGACATACGCGTCAAGCTCTTCGAAGCTGCCTTCATCGAGCAGGATATCGAGCCGTTCGCGGGCGGTCAGGCGTCCCTTGGCGTGCTGCGCATCGATACGCTTTTGCCCACCACCCAATTTCGACACGGCACGACGTGCTTCCAGTTCAGCAATATTGGCCGACATGGCAATCCCCATAAGTAATTTAGTTGCGCAAAGCTTTGGCATCATGCCGTAGAAATTGCAAATTAATCGTGCGATTAAAATTCACCTAGAAAAGCCCCAGATTGAAAGCTGCAATAATTCAAAAAGCACGTTATAGGGCCGCATCATGGAATCCATGCATCCCATTAAAGTCGCGGCTTTGTATCGCTTTGTGGCGTTTGAAGCGCCGGAAGAATTGCAGGCGCGCATTCATGAAAAATGTATCGCGGGGGGTATCACGGGCACGATATTGCTCGCGCGGGAGGGTATTAACGGGACAGTCGCAGGCGACCCCGATGCTATCGACGCGCTCATTGCATTTTTGCGGTCAATTCCCGGCTGTGCCGAACTTGACGTAAAACATTCGCACGCCAAGGAAATGCCCTTCTACCGCATGAAAGTGCGTCTGAAGAGAGAAATCGTAACGCTGGGCGTCGACGGTATTGATCCCAAACGGGAGGTTGGCACTTATGTGCAAGCTGAGGATTGGAACGCCTTAATCACTGATCCAGATACCGTGTTGATTGATACCCGTAATGATTATGAAGTTGCCATTGGGACGTTTGAAGGCGCAATTGACCCACGCACCAAATCATTTAGTGAATTCCCCGAATGGTTTCGCGCCCATCGCGAAGAGCTTGCAGCAGGCAAAACAAAGTTTGCGATGTTCTGTACTGGAGGCATCCGGTGCGAAAAGTCGACAGCTTTCCTTAAGGCCGAGGGCATAGATGAAGTCTATCATTTAGAAGGCGGCATACTGCGCTACCTAGAAAATATTCCCGAGGCGGAGAGTAAATGGCAAGGCGAGTGCTTCGTATTCGACGAGCGTGTCTCCGTCACGCATGGGCTGGAACTCGGCGAAATGGAGCTATGCCACGCATGCCGCCGGCCGATATCGCAAAACGACAAGCTATCAGAACATTTTTACGAGGGTGTATCTTGCCCAGCGTGCTTCGCCGAACGTAGTGAAGAAGACCGCGCACGCTTTGCGGAACGGCAAAGACAGATTGCTCTGGCCAAGAAACGCGGCAAGCAACATATCGGCGTCAACCCGCGAGCGGATGACTGACCTTCCAATCCTCTACACCTTCCGTCGGTGCCCCTACGCCATGCGCGCCCGCATGGCTGTCGCTGTTAGCGGCGTGACAGTCGAGCTGCGCGAGATCGTGTTACGCGACAAGCCAAACGAAATGCTGGAGGCTTCACCAAAGGGAACTGTTCCCGTGCTCGAACTTCCCGACGGCCAAATAGTGGACGAAAGCATCGACATCATGCGCTGGGCGCTCGTACAGAGCGATCCTGAGTGCTGGCTGGGTCAAGAGGCATTAGACTTGATCACGGTCAATGACGGCCCTTTTAAGCAAGCCCTGGACCGGTATAAATATCCCCACCGCTACGGGCTTGCCGACGGCATCGTGCATCGTGATGCAGCAGGTGTGCATCTGGAGATGCTCGAAAATAGGCTGTTGGCCGCGACTTACTTAGCAGGGTCAAAATGTGGATTTACTGACATCGCCATATTTCCGTTCGTCCGTCAATTCGCTGCTACCGACGCAGGCTGGTTTATGGCACAGCAACTACCCGCTGTGCAAAACTGGCTTTCTTCGCTTGTGAGCAGCGATCTGTTCACCCACATCATGACGCGTTATAAACCATGGAAAGCGGGCGACGCGCCCATCTGCTTCCCCTGACTATTTCATCAGCACCAATTCTTCAGACATGCTTGGGTGCAATGCCACCGTGTCGTCGAAATCCTGCTTGGTCAGTTTTGCCTTAACCGCAATCGCAGCGGCTTGAAGAATTTCGCCGCTGTCAGGGCCAATGAGGTGAAGTCCAACCACCCGCTCCTCGGGGCCAGCTACCACCATTTTGTACAATGCCCGTTCGTTCCGGTCGGCGAGAACATTTTTCATCGCCCGAAAATCGCTTTTATACACTTGGA
>CALGEE010000527.1 GCA_937881525.1 uncultured Sphingomonadales bacterium
TCCTCTCAGGAAGCATGGACCCTATCAGCCGTACACATAAGACCTGACACTCTCACGTGATAAGGAACTTAGGAGCTCTGTCCTTTGAGAGTGGCGGTTAAATGCTTCTTTCATCTTCTAGATTCTCCTTTCACAGTCCTTTCGTCATCAACCTTAGTCGCCATCCGCGCTTAATCAGCTAGCCAAGGGCTTGGCCGCGTCCATCACCTTGCTCCATCAAATTCAACAGTTGGCAACCCCTAGCTTCCAAGGAGGATTCGGCTCCCAAAGATGATAGGACAAAGGCTCGACTTCCTACCCAACTCTTCTAACGTAGTAGCATGCAAAAAATGATGTCATCCGACCTAGATTTTGAAGGTATACGCGGCCTGAAGCCCCTAGACGTGTTTCCTGGAACATTATCGGAGCGAGCCTATCACTCCTTGCGGACTGCCATTCTGGAACTCGTTTTCCCCCCTGGTGCGCTTCTGCCTAAGAAGGAAATTTGCGTTGCGTTGGGTGTTTCACGCTCGCCCATCTCAGAAGCAATTGCCCAGCTGGCTAGCGAACGTCTTGTCAAAGTAGTGCCACAGGCTGGAACCTTCGTCGCCCGCTTCTCGATGGCCGATATCCGGGAAGCTGCCTTCATCCGGGAAGCCATCGAAGTGGCGGCGGCCTATGAATTGGCGCCCAAGATAACGGATACGCAGCTGGTTGCCCTGCGAAGGAACCTGAAAATTCAGGAAGTTTTGCTGATTGATGGAGATTTCGTAGGCTTCTACCAATCGGACTTGGAGTTTCATTCCCAGTTGCTGTCTTTCGCTGGCTACCCCCGCTTGGCTGGTTCTGTCGAAATCTTATGGGCTAACGTTGGACGCGCCCGTCAGCAGATCTTACCAGAAAGGGGCAGGCTAATTGCGACTCTGGGCGAACACTTGGCGATACTGGAAGCATTAGAAGCACGCGACGCGGAGAGAGCAGAGAACGCCCTGCGAAGGCACCTGCGACAACTGGTGAAGGCCCTGAGCTCCCTTCAGCGTACGCGTCCAGAACTGTTTGACCCGGAATGAGCGCAACTTTCGCGATATTGGTGGGTCAGGGGGCCGCTATGCAGGGCTTTCTGGCTATTCGCTGCGGCTGCACGGTTTGCCTAAGACAGAGGCAGATTTCTTGCAACCAAGGTGGCTGGCCAACCCCAGTGGACATACGGTGAATTAGTCCAGCAGCAGGGCCACCCCAAACAGGCAAAGCCATTCGCTCTTGCAAGCACGCGGGTATTCGATGATATGTACTAGGCTGATAGTCAGTCGCAAATGCCAGATTGAGAACATGAGTGAAAACCCGATGGACATTGCCGACTCTCGACTCGTCGGTCGCTACCTGCCGTCCAGCCCAGATTATCGTGCCGACGCACCAACCCTTGCAGACAGCCTGTTCGTCTTTCGGGCGACTGCGGAGTTCCAGGCGGCACTGGCCTTTCTGCCTACCCACATAGATTGCCTGATCCAAGGATACACGACTCCTGGCAACGCGGAAGCATTGAAAAGCGTACTGACAGACCTTGGGGCCGAAAGCGTCGACATCGTGGCCGTTGACAAGATTGAGCTTCCTAAAGTCTACCAGCAACTTGGCGTTGACATGCCGGACATGGAGTTTCATCGCGCGGACGCCTGTGATTTGGGTGACCGGTTCGGCGATCTGAAATTCGACCTAGTCGTGCAGGATTTCATCATAAATTGCCTTTCCCCAAACTCCGCTCCGGCCTTGCTGGCGGAAGCGAGACGCCACCTAAAACCAGACGGGATTTGCCTGATCAGCTTTTCTGCCGATGCAGTGCCGCCGGACAGTGTTGCGTTGGTAACGGCATCAGTCCGCGCACTCGGGCTGGACTTCTGGAGGCCCGGCGCGAGTGGACTTCGGGATCTGGCAACGTCAGAGGCCGCGTTCGAGAACATGGCGTCCCGTCTGATGGGCATGTCCCTTTCCGATGAAGATACCGGCCGCGTCATACATGTAACGCAACCTTCGGGCCATTTCGAATTCTTCATCCCCCAGCCAGAGGTCGTCAGGATGCTAGAAGCGGCGGGCTTTTCCGTGTCTGTGGCAGACGCCAGCGCGGCGGTTGATTACAACGGCCTTGCCTGCAACCGTTACCGTGTCATCGCCAGGCCTGTGTGATCAGCACTGGGAGGGCGGAATCAGCTCGTTGATCGCATCGGCCAAAGATCGGACATTCTCGGCAGAGAAAAACGTCCCGTGCCCGCCTTGGATGATGCGCAGTCCATAGCCTTGTGGGTAGGCTTGGCGGAATATCGGCTCTGGTTCGGCGTGATTGCGCAAAGGATTGTGGCTGCTGTCGCGCCCGAAAATAAGACCAGTGGGTTGATCGTAAGGCCAGATGCTTGCCTGTTCCATCAGAAGCAGCCGACGAACCTCCTTCCCCCCGCGCCCGAAGGGTCAGCGCAATGGCGCGGGCGATGGTTGCACCCTGACAGTTACCGCCCAGCAAAAATGCCCCGATCGGCTGTTTCCGTATCATTTCATCACAGTATGTCTGGGCAAGTGCCGCGATGGTCTCGGGCATGTATTCCATTATCATGTGGCCAGAGCGCATCCCGTATAGTGGCTGATCCGGCCCCAGAGCACCGGCGAGTGCCCGAAACTCTGGGAAACCTTGAAAACACCAGAACAGGCCGTGCTTGCCACCCTCCGGGTTGAGGTGACGAATAAGGCCTTCTTCATTGCCGTTTCCGGTTTTCCACGCTGCAAGAAAGGCTTGCTGCTTGTCCAATATTCGTTCCGTCAGCTCTGGGTTGGCATCACGTATGCTCTTTGGATCGACCAACTGCCGACGTATATGTATCGACATGTCTGCCACCGTCCCGAGGTCTTCTAGGGCCTGCGCCGGAAGCCGGATGCCAAAGGACTTTTCCACACTCAGGACCATCTGCATAGAGGCAAGCGAGTCGCCGCCAAACTCAAAAAAGTTGTCGTGTGGCTCTAGGTCTGGGCGTCGAAGTATGGATCGCCAGAGCGTCATAACGCGCTTTTCGACGCCATCCAGTGGGACAGAGCCGGTAGAATGCATTACCGTTGCGGGGATGTGGCTGCGAAGGTCGCCCCGCTTTAGCTTGCCGGTGTCGGTCATCGGCAAGGCATCGATCCGAATGATAGCCTTGGGAACCATGACCGGGGGAAGCTGCGCGGCGAGTTCTGCCCTGACGTGTGACAGGTCCGTGGCCATGCTGGTTGTGACAAAGGCATAGAGTTCCTGGCCCGCCGGCGTGTCGCCACCAGCTATGACGGCGGCGCGTTCTATCCCGGCGCAGTCATCAAGATGCCTCTCGATTTCGGCAAGTTCGATACGAATGCCGTTGATCTTTATCTGGTCATCCGTGCGGCCAAGGAATTCGATAGAGCCATCAAGCAGGCATCGGCCCAGATCACCAGTTGTCAAGAATGCTTGACGCATCTGTTTTTCGA
>CALGEE010000528.1 GCA_937881525.1 uncultured Sphingomonadales bacterium
ACGTCGAAGAACAGGTCCATTTTGCAACTCCGCGCGTTCTAAGGGAACCGCAGCCCGCGCGCTTGGCGCCGGGCTGCGGACAGGCATTATTCGATGCGGTAGGTGAAGTTGTTTGCGGCTAGCGCCTCGTTCAATTGCGTGATGGTTGCGTCCGACAAGATCGAGGCACTTGCCACGATACCGCGCGCCGCCTCCCCAATGATCACATCGGTCGGGCCAAGCTGCTCCGCGGCCTGAGCAATGAAATCGGGATCTTCCAGGATTGCGCGGAATGCGTCCCGCCAGACCTCGACAATCTCGTCGGGCGTGCCGGTAGGCAGGAACATGGCTTTGCTGGCCTGGTTCCAAATCGCATTGATGGACCGATACGCCTCCAACTGATCACCGGCGAGCGCGGTGCCATGAATGCGTTCATACTGCTCGGGGAAGGTCGGTGTGTCCGGCGAATAGGGCATCCGGGCAACGGTGCCGTCTTCCTGGATCAAACCGAAAGACATCAGGTCCTTGAATTCACCGCTCTCCAAACCCGGCTGCACCTGTCGCAAATAGTTGCTGGTCCCGTGCGAACTGATTTGCAGCTCACCGCGCAAGAAGGCTTGGAAACCCGCCGAAGACGAAAGACCGGGAATGGGTTTCGCGCCCGTGATGCCCAGCGTGTGGAACGTCCAGACATGAAACAGATCGGCGGAACTGGGCGAGTTCAGCGCATAAAGGGCCAGTGGGCGCTCCAAAATAGGTCCGAAATCGTAAGGCTCGTCAATGACAGAGGCGCTGGTGAACCAATGGGTCTCGGCACCAAGCAAAACCACCGGCTCGTAGGCCGTCAGATCATATTCGACCAAGGGATTGCGCGCCGCCTGATTGACGATGGTCGAGGTCGAGGTCGCCAGAAGATAGGTCCCATCCGGCGTCTGCGTATTGTGGAACTGGTTGGCCCCCCGGATCGAGCCACCGCCGGGCACGTTCAGCAATTGCACCAACGGATTTCCGGGCAAGTATTCTTGCAAGAATGGCCGGAAGAACCCGAAGACCTGGGATGTGCCACCGCCTTCACCAAACGGCACAACAACTGTGATCGTTTGACCGGAAAAGTCGACTTCCGCGCTTGCCACACCCGCCGATAGGGTCAAGCCCATGGCGCAGGATATGACGGATTTCAGTAGTGTCATGATAGAGTCCTCCCCTTTTTCATTGTCTTTAGGTCATCCTCCCGCCGGATTTCCCGACGGGGTCCGTGTCGAGACGATCTTCTCGCGCCAAGTCGATTGCGTGGCGGCAAGATAGTCTACAAATTGCTCTTGCGCGCGCAGCAGCGAATGATCGGCTGAACGCCGCATCGCCTCTGCAATGTCGCCCTCTTTGCCCGACAGCACCGCTTGGTACAGCGTGCGGCGATGCACTGCCCCTTGCGAGAACATCGAATGGTTATGGGCCTGCACATCGACCGCGCCAAAGACATGGCGGCGTAAGAAAAGCTTGAAAATCCGCATCTGCTGCCACGCTTCATGATAAAGGGTAAACAGACGCTCATTGTTCGCCGCGCGCACCACCGCTTCGTTGAACAGCAGCCCCAAGACATAATCTGCCGGCTCATAGGCGCGACCGTCTGCGGCCTCCAACCGGTCGAACAGATCGGTGATCCGGGCGCGGTCTGTGGGCGTCGCGCGCGAAACGAAGGACGACGCGGTCAAGCTGCACAAGGCCCGGCGAATTTCAGAAATATCTTCGATCTGTTCCAGCGTGTAAGTGCGGACAAACACGCCGCGCTGTGCATCGATCTCGACCAGTCCCGCCCCCGCAAGCCGCCGTGTGGCCTCGCGGATCGTGGCGCGACTGATATCCAACTCCTTGGCCAAAGCCGCCTCGCGGATCTTCTCGCCGCTGACAAACGCGCCGTTCAGGACGCGCCATTTCAGATGCACTTCGGCGTGATCGCTCAACGAGTCGCGCACGCTGCCTTCTGGCTCGCGATAAACGCCAAGATAGGGTTCAGTCCAATTTCGAGTCATGACGCCTCCATTGCTTGGCCAGCTTGTTATGTCTTGCATAAACTGTCTACACTTTTGTTCTACACTTTGTGCCAGCTAGCAAAATCCCGAGAAGGTAGCGTCAGACCAATTCTAACCAGTCTCAGTTTGTCGCAGCGGGCCAGTACCTTTTCGGCCAAAACCTCGCGCGCCGGCGGCGT
>CALGEE010000529.1 GCA_937881525.1 uncultured Sphingomonadales bacterium
GTCACCCTGTCGTCCACCATGGGCGGCGGCGTGGTCATCGATCTGGCCGAAGCGAAAGGCTGATCCTTACAGGCCGATCAGCCTCAAGTTCAAAGCCCGGCTTCTGCATCTGCAGGGGCCGGGTTTTTGCTTTTCGGCTTGTGTGCGCGCTCGACGACATTTATGTAAGTACTCGATCGGCGACATTTATGCATGTACGCGATCGGCGACACGATCTCCAGGATACTGGAATCTCAAGACCCAAAGGGCTCAAAGAATGAAGGCGCAACTTCGCACGCCTGCCGACATTGGTACCGCGATCAGAGCATGCCGGGAATCTATGGGACTCAATCAAGCGGAACTGGCCAGACTGGCCGGCGTAGGCCGGCAATGGTTGATCCAGATGGAGAAAGGCAAACCCACCGCTCAAATCGAGCCGATACTCAAGACATTCGAGGCACTGAACCTGAAGCTAATGGCGCTCAACGAAGTAGAGCGCGAACAGGAAGATGACCTGTCAGCAAATCCGATCACGGCTGAAATCAACAGCATAATTGAAACTTTAGCTGACAATGGCCGGCGCAAGTGACCGAACTCATCGCAATACTTGATGGGGTGGAAGTCGGACGCATCCATCAAAATGCGGGACGCCTCAAATTCCGCTATTGCGAGAGATGGCAGGGGCTGCAGGGAGCCTATCCGATCTCAACGGCCATGCCGTTGCTGATCCAGGACCACAGCCACGCCAAAATTGAACCCTTTCTATGGGGCCTGCTTCCCGACAACGAGCAGGCTTTGAGCCGATGGGGGCAGCATTTCCAGGTATCGCCTCGCAATCCCTTCGCACTGCTTTCAAATGTGGGGGAGGACTGTGCGGGAGCAATACAATTTGTACCGCCGGAGAAACTCGATCAGCTGATGGGGGAAGCCGCTTCCGAGGATGTTGGGTGGCTCGACGAAAGCGCAATCTCCGAAAGACTCAAGCTTCTGAAGAACGATGCCGGAGCAGGGCGCATAGCGGGTGATAAAGGCCAGTTCAGCCTGGCGGGCGCCCAGCCGAAGACGGCGTTTCTCAGAGACGAATCGCGAGATCGGTGGGGTGTTCCGAGTGGCCGGACGCCAACGACGCATATATTCAAACCCCCGACGGGTGAGTTTGACGGCTTTGCCGAGAACGAACATCTGTGTCTGGCTGTCGCACGGCAGGTAGGTCTGGCTGCTGCCAGTTCAGAAATACTCACCTTCGGGGATCAAATCGCCATTGTGGTTAAGCGCTACGACCGGCGAAGGCATGATCAGACCAACAAAGTAAGCCGGGTTCACCAGGAAGATTTCTGTCAGGCCCTGAGTGTGCCGCCAACGAAAAAGTACCAGAATCAGGGCGGGCCAAGTCCCCTGAACATTTTGCAGCATCTTCGCTCGCATATTCCGGCTGCAGTTGAACGCGAGTCTGATGTGATGAGATTTTGCGATGCGCTGATTTTCAACTGGCTCATCGTCGGAAGCGACGCGCATGCCAAAAACTACTCCATCCTCATCGGCGGAGAAGGCCGCGTCAGACTCGCGCCTCTATATGATGTGATCAGCTTGCTGCCCTATGGGGATCAAAATCCCTTGCGAGCCAAACTCGCAATGAAGATTGGGGATGAGTACGCTGTCGATAAGATCACTAACGCCGAATGGGCCAAATTCTCGGCGGCGGCCCGGGTGTCCAAGGATAAACTGTTTGAGCGCATCAAAGAGTTATCCCGGGCGCTCCCGGATGCTTTCGCCCAGCAGGCGGCACGCATGCGTTCGCAGGGATTGGATCATGCTATCCTGGACGAGATCAAGGATGCGGTTGCAGAGCGCTGCGCACGTACCTTCCGCTCAACGTGAACACGCCGGGTCAGCCCACGCCCAGCAG
>CALGEE010000530.1 GCA_937881525.1 uncultured Sphingomonadales bacterium
CTGGGTATTGTTCGCTATCTGAAGAGAGTGCAAATATATCGAACAGGCGAATATAGCGCGCTGGATCACGCAAGAAACCGGGCATCATGACGCGGTCGGCGATGCCAAGGCGTCCAGCTTCTGCCATAATGGCGTCGCGATCAGGTCCTTCACCTGCGATAGCGAGCCGGATATTTGGTCCAGCTGCGGCGACTGCACGCACAAGCCGCGGCAGATTTTTAACAGGACGCAGCCCCGCGATCGTCCCAACGACGATTTCCCCGTTCCGTTTTTGGAAGCCGGGAAACGCGCTGCGTTGTGGCCGACGGTTAAAGTGATCGGTATCGATTCCATTCGGAAAACGGCATATCTTATCCAGCGGTTGGTGCCAGATATTGCGAGCGATTTTCTCCAATGGTTTTGATGGCACGACAAGCGCGTTTGTCCGTTGAAGCGCAATCGTTCGAAACCAATTTCGGTGCCATTTCAGCTGTTCGATTTCGTCATGGTCAAAGCCATCTTCATGATGGATCAGCGGCGGCAGGTTCATGCTGCGCGTAAACAAAGTGTGCGCCATAACGCCGTCCATCGCCCGCCAATTGTAGCTGAGTACAAGGTGGAATTTCTTCATATAGCCCGCGAGGCGGCGATAGCGCCCCATGCTTGGCATTCCGGCGAGGGAAGGTGCTACGTCTTTTGGAAAGTTGACCTTCACACGACGGTCGAGTGCGCCTTCTGCCCCAAAGGCGTCATCGACGGCCGAAAGCACCGTATGCTCTGCCTGATCGCCAAAATGGTTCATCAAGCGAACCGTGCGCGATTCCTGACTACCTACGTTAAAACTGCTATGCAAATGGAGGATGCGGACCGCCGCCATACTTGCCTTTCCTTTATGCACCGCCCAGATGCGATATATGAATAAAAAACCGTTCCCATCCCCCTACCGTCCCGATCCACAAATCGCCAGCCTTGGCGCGCAAATTGGTGACCCCGCACAGCCCGCGAATTTTCCAGAAACGATCTTGCGGTTTCGCAACGACCGCTGGGCGGAAACAATCGGGCTGGCGGATTATGATGACGCGACGTGGATCCGGCACTTTGGGCGCTTTGAACCATTGCCCGGTAACATGCCGGTCCCGCTTGCGTTGCGATATCATGGGCACCAATTTCGCGTGTACAATCCGGATATCGGGGACGGGCGCGGGTTGCTGTTTGCGCAAATGCGTGACGGTGATGACCGGCTGCTTGATCTGGGAACAAAGGGATCGGGCACGACACCCTATAGCCGGCGGGGCGATGGCCGCTTGACGCTGAAAGGTGGCGTCCGCGAGATATTGGCAACGGAAATGCTGGAGGCGCTTGGCGTCAACACCTCCAAGACATTTTCGATCATCGAAACCGGCGAAGAACTGATGCGGGGGGATGAGCCATCGCCCACACGGTCGGCGGTCATGGTGCGGTTAAGCCACAGCCATATCCGCATTGGCAGCTTCCAACGTGTGGCGGCTGAGGGCGATGCTGAGTTTATGCAGCAGTTGATCACATATTGTCTGACACAGCTCTATAAAGTCGCCCTGTCGGAGAACCCAGCGGCGCAATTGCTTGCGCTGGCGGTCGAACGCGTCGCTGATCTTGCTGCGTCCTACATGACAGCGGGCTTTGTTCATGGCGTACTCAACACCGACAACATCAATATCGCGGGCGAAAGTTTCGACTATGGGCCATGGCGCTTTACGGAATATTGGGACCCGCAATTTACCGCAGCTTATTTTGACGAATCTGGGCTCTATGCCTTTGGTAGACAGGCCGAAGCGTTGCACTGGAATCTTGGGCAGCTAGCCATTGCCTTGCGACTGGTGTCGGAGGCTCCGCCGCTCATTTCAGCGCTGGAACGATTCCCGGAGCTTTATCAAAGGGCAATTATTCGGCGCTTTTTATGGCGTCTGGGCGTTGCATCGCTTGGAGAAGCTGAAGACCGCCAATTGGTCGAGGCCGCCGAACGGGCGATGTCGCGGGAGAGAATTCCGATCGACAGATTTTTTCATTACTATCGTTTTGGCAGCCAAGGTGCATTTGCAACCCCAGGCGAATATCAAATAGCGTTCACTGAATTGCTGCAAAAACATACCCCGGCAGATGCGCATCGGGATGCCTATTGGACCAACGGCCGCATATGTTCGATGCTCATAAATGAGGTAGAGGACATTTGGCAGGCGATTGCCGAAAAAGACAATTGGCAGCCGCTCAATGATAAGGTTTCCGCCATTCGTGCCATGGGCCGCGCGCTCAACGCATGCAGCTAATAAGCAGTTTTTACGCGTAAAGTTTTCCAGACGGGGAATTATACAGGCGTAAGCGTGGGGCAGCTTAAAGCATCGTTAAAGTTCTTCTAATCCGTGGCCAACTTATCCTGATTTGATGTTGGCGATGAACTGGTCCACTTAAGCATCATGGAAAAAGCTCGTGTGTATTTGGTCGGCGCTGGCCCCGGCGACCCGGAACTGCTGACGGTAAAGGCTGTACGGCTGATCTCGACCGCGGATGTGGTGGTGCATGACGGCCTTGTTGATGATGCCATCATGGCACTCATTAACCCATCAGCGCGGTTGATCTCGGTCGCCAAACGCCGTTCGCGCCACTCCGTTCCGCAAGATGGCATTAACGACATCCTCGTGCGCGAGGCTAAAATCGGTCAGGTGATCGTGCGGCTAAAAGGCGGCGATCCCTTCATTTTTGGACGCGGCGGCGAAGAAGCCGAAGCGTGCCGTGCCGCTGGCATCGATGTTGAGGTCGTTCCCGGCATCTCCGCCGCGATGGGCGGTGCAGCAGCCAGTATGTTGCCGCTGACCCATCGCGATGCCGCAAGCGCCGTTACCTTCGTCGCTGGTCAGTGCAAAGGCCTGACTGACCAGAATTGGGCTGGCCTTGCTGGCAAAGGCCGCACTTTGGTTATCTACATGGGTGTGGCAACTGCGGCAGACATCACTGAAAAGCTTATTTGCGATGGCCTGTCGCCCGATACGCCCGTAGCCGTATTGGAACGGGCCACGCGGCCCGATGCACGTGCCATGCGCACGATATTGACTGACTTGGGTGACATGATCGCGCGCGAAAGCGTTGTGTCTCCTGCCATCATCATCGTCGGTGAAGTTGTCTTGAAATCCGATGCCGAAGACCGGTTGTTCTATTTTGCCAAACAGGCGGAGAAAATTGCGTGAAATTACTGACGGGAAATGAATTGAGATCAGGCGCGGTGACTTGGTGGACGGGCAATGGCTGGTCTATCCATGTCGAAGATGCAGCTGATGTCGGCGAACATGGCGAGGCCATATTGCAC
>CALGEE010000531.1 GCA_937881525.1 uncultured Sphingomonadales bacterium
CTTCCCAACGAACCAAAAGCAACCGCTGCGGCAAAGGCTGGCTCAAAACGCAGTGTGAATGCGAGTAGCGATACAAACGACAAGAATACGCAGGCCAGCCTGAAGGCGCTGGAAATGCTGGGTAGAGGAGTTTTGTCAGAAAAGTCCGCCCTTGCCGCAATTGGCACATACCAAGACACCTACAGTGTTGCGCCAGACGTACGCCTCAAAGCCCTTGAACTGGTGGAGCAGGGTAAGCTGTCAGAGCAAGGACTGATTGCTATTCTAGGCGTTTAGGCAGCTTTATGCAGGGCCCAACAGCTACCGACGTAAACTCTTTCAGACGCGGTGTATTCTATCACGGATCGCAGCAATGCGCGCCCACCTATTAGTTCATATCTGTATAGTAGCGCTTGCGTTAATGCCCGGTTCGGCGATGCGCGGCTAATCCACAATCGTTTGCCGGCCTGTTATCCAAACGCACCTATTCTAGAGAAAGGCAGCGAAAACGACATCGGGTCGCTACTGGTCAAGCAGTTTGATCATGATTATGCAGGCTGGCTTTGAAATTAAGCGAGCTTTCCTCATGCACGAACGGCGAATTCCAGAATGGCTGCGTCATGCTCCAGCACCCAGCGTGCGTGGGTTTGCTGTTCTGGCTGGAATAGAAGCGATTGCCCGAGGCATTCTTATTTCGGTTTTCCCGCTCCTGATCTACAATGCGCTTCAGGATGCCGTCGTCGTCTCGGAAGTCTATTTTGTCATTGGGTTGATTTCGTTATTTGTGGGTTTGTTGGTACCCTATTTCATACGTCTCATTCCCAGACGATGGATTTACGCGATCGGGACCTTGATGTTTTCCACAGGTGCACTGCTGGCAACGCTTGAAACCCCAAATACTGTGATAGCAGGTCTTGCGTTGACGGCCGTTGCGACAGTGACGACTTTTGTGTGTTTCAACGCCTATGTTCTGGACTACGTGTCAAAGGTGGATCTTGGCCAGCTAGAGACATCACGTCTGTTCTACAGCGCGTTGGGTTGGACCATAGGCCCTGCATTGGGTGTTTATCTTTACAGTTGGTGGGCATTTGCGCCCTTCGGTATCGCGGCTGTGGCGGCCATCGCGATGCTGCTAACGTTTCTTGCCATGCGCCTTGGAAACGGAAAACTGATTGCGAAAAGCAGGCAAGGTCCGACCAACCCTTTTGCATTCTTTCATCGCTTCTTTGCGCAGCCACGGTTGATCGCAGGTTGGCTGTTTGCGGTGATCCGCTCCTGCGGATGGTGGGTCTACGTTGTGTATTTTCCAATTTTTGCAGTTCAAAACGGGCTGAGTGAACAGCTGGGCGGGATTGCGCTTTCTATATCAAATGGAGCCCTGTTTCTGACACCCATGATGCTGCGCTTTATGCAGCGTAAATCCGTGCGAACAGCGGTCAGAACTGGGTTTTTGATGTCTGGGCTCTTGTTTCTGTTGGCAGGTCTGTTGTATCAAGTCCCTCTTGCGGCGGTGTTTTGTCTGATGATGGGATCGTTCTTCTTGATCCTTCTGGATGTCTCCGGTGGCCTGCCGTTCCTTCTCGCCGTCAAACCATCCGAACGCACCGAGATGTCCGCCATCTACGCCAGTTTTCGCGATGTTTCGGGCATCGTGACCCCCGGTGCTGCTTGGCTTGTATTGCTCGTCGCGCCCATTTCGGGAGTTTTTATTGCAGGAGGTGCCGGACTGTTCTGTGCATGGGGTTTGGCGAGCAAACTGCACCCAAGGCTCGGACAATCGAAAATTTCTATCGAAGGAGCCAAAGAATTGCATTTTGAGTCAGAGAGGCTCGATGCGCATAATCCTGTGTCGGCTGCGAAGTAGGCTGGTTCTGGCGCAACCGCGATGGGCAAGACGTGACCGTCACGCTTTATGTGCGTGGCGATTACAGCGAGATGAAGCTGCCTTAATAGCCAGATGGCTCGAACCGGACCTTCGCCGCGCAGTCCCCGAAGGTCCGCAGTTGTCCGTTCACTACAGCAGCTCCACAGCTTCGCTCAACTGCTCAGAGTTCACGTCGATGTATCTCTGTGTTGTGGATATATGCGAATGACCGGCGAGGGCTGCAAGCAAGCGCA
>CALGEE010000532.1 GCA_937881525.1 uncultured Sphingomonadales bacterium
ACGCGGCAGGAGCTTGCTGCCTGTTACCGGATATTTTCGATGTTTGGTTGGGATGAGCTGGTTTTTAACCATATCACGGTGAAGGTGCCTGACGAAGACGGTGCGTTTTTGATTAATCCTTATGGCATGCACTTCGGTGAGATAACCGCATCGAGCGTTATCAAAATCGACATTGATGGTAACAAGATTGACGTCGACAATCCATGGCATGTGAACAAAGCGGGCTTTGTCCAGCATAGCCTGTTTCACCGGACTTTGCCCGACGCGCATGCGATCATCCACACCCATACCACCGCGACTGTGGCCGTTTGCAGCCTTGAAGGTGGGTTGCAGCCTGTGAATTTCTATGCCTGCAACTTCATGGGGCAGTTGGCGTATCATGATTTCGAAGGCGTTACGGTGCGTGAGGAAGAAGGGGTGCGCCTTGTTAAACATCTAGGCGACAAGCGGATATTGATGCTGCGCAACCATGGCCCTGTCGTTATGGGCAAGACGCTGCCTGATGCATTTATCAAATATTGGGCGCTGCAACGGGCATGCGAGCATCAGATGGCGACCCTGCAAATGGGCAAACCGATAACGGTGTCGCCTGAAGTTATCGCCGTGCACCAGCGCGATTTGTACATGGCGTCGCCCCCCGGTGGGTCGGGCCGCGTTGAGTTTGACGCTATGGTCCGCAAAGCTGACCAAATCGACAAAAGCTGGCGGGATTAATTCTGGCCTGAAACATTACCCGTTCGCAGGGAACGTTGGCGATAACGACATTCCCCTCCCGCTTGCGGGAAAGGTTAGGGGCGGGTAACGGCAGACCATGACCAAATTCACCGTCAACGATCGTCCCGTTCAGTACAAAATGGACCCGCAAACTCCCTTGTTATGGGCGTTGCGTGATGCGTCTAACCTGACGGGCACCAAATATGGCTGCGGTACCGGCGATTGCGGTGCGTGTATGGTCGAAATCGACGGCGAATCGATCCGCTCTTGCCTTGTGACTATAGCTGAGGCTGAAGGGCGCTTCGTCACCACGATTGAGGGCCTCAGGCGAGACCGAAGCCACCCTTTGCAACAGGCGTTTGTAGCCAGCAATGTCCCGCAATGCGGCTTCTGCATTCCTGGCGTCATCATGGCTGCATCGGGGCTGCTGAAGAAAAGCAACAACCCGACCGACGCCGAGATTGATGCAGCGATCACCAATTTATGCCGGTGCGGCATTTACCCGCGTTTGCGCGATGCGATCAAAGGCGCTGGCCGTGTGATGCGCGGCGAAGAAAGGATCGCTGCTGCGCCGCCTCCGGGCATAACACCGGAAGACGCGGCACGCGCTGTGCCGGCCTTAAGGGTAACGGAGTAAGGGATTAGCCCTGCAGCTCAATATCCCAATACAACCAGTCGTGCCATGTTTCATGCAGATGGTTCGGCGGGAATGCGCGGCCTCGGTCTTGCAATTGCCAGCTTGTTGGCCGGATTGCTGCCATGTTCAATTGCATATGCGCCTGCTTCGGCGTGCGGCCACCTTTTTTGAGGTTGCAGTGCAAGCACGCCGTGGTCACATTTTCCCAACTGGTGATGCCGCCCAAGCGGCGCGGAACGATATGATCGAAAGTCAGATTGTCACCTGATCCACAATATTGGCATTCAAACTTGTCACGCAGGAATAGGTTGAAGCGGGTGAATGCGGGATATTCCGAAGGCTTCACATATTGGCGCAGCGCAATGACGGACGGAATTTTCATGTCCAGATTTGGACTGTGCACATGCCGGTCATAATTCGAAACGATGTCCACCTTGTCGAGGAACACCGCCTTGATTGCTGTTTGCCAGGGCCATAGGCTCAGCGGATAATAGCTTAATGGTGTATAATCGGCATTTAGCACCAGCGCAGGGCAATTCTCCGGGTGCCTAGCCCGGCCAGCCGCCTCGAAAGTTCCGGTATGCAACATAAGTAGAACCCTAATCCTCTTTTGTCATACATGCTTTAAGCGTATCAGCATTACAGCAATCTGACACTTTCCAACCTATTTGCACATATTGTGACGTCAAGGGGTTAAAGGCACCGGATATAGTATAATTGGGGATAATTTTTTGGCGGCGCGGGACTTTGTAGATCAATATTTGCCTCAAATTACCAGTCCGCACGGCAAGGTAGTGACGAGGTTTGCGCCGAGTCCCAACGGGCAGCTACATCTGGGCCACGCCTTTTCTGCACTTTGTGCGCATGATTTTGCGCGGACTTTTGGCGGTGCGTTCCATCTGCGCATTGAGGATATTGACGGAACCCGCAGTAGGCCGGAACATATTGAAGCTATCATCTCGGATATGGATTGGCTTGGGCTCGGGCCGGATGAAGGCGCGCAGTTCCAATCCCAGAACATTGCGCGTTACGCGGCAGCACGCGACCGTTTAGCTTCGGCTGGCTTATTGTATCGCTGCGGCTGCACGCGAACCGATATCGCCGAAGCATTAAAGCACAAAGCGGTGCCGCATGGCCCAGATGGCCCGCATTATCCCGGAACCTGTCGCACGCATCCTTTTGAAGGCAACGCTCCATTTTCATGGCGATTGGATATGTCAAAGGCGTGCGCTTTGGCGGGGCCCCTGAAATGGACGGATTTAGCGGCGGGGCAGCAATATGCCGACCCCATGGCTTTTGGCGATGTGGTATTGTGGCGAAAGGATGCGCCGGCATCTTATCATCTTGCTGCAACTGTAGATGACGCCGCCAGCGGCATTACGCACGTGGTCCGCGGCAAAGATCTGTTTGCCTATACCGCCGTCCATCGGCTGCTTCAGCACCTTCTTGATCTGCCTGAGCCAGTGTATTGGCACCATCCGCTGTTGCTTGATAGCAACGGGGAGAAGCTGGCAAAGAGCAAGTCGTCGCCTGCTTTATCTGTAAGGCGCTGGGCCGGTGAAAACGGCCCCGAACTTATTGATAATTTGCGTCAAGGAACACTTATGCTTGGAATTTCGTTATCTGATGCCTAGATAGGCCGAGCGGGGTATTGGCCTCGGACAAGGATTTCTCCTGATGACAATATTGTTGGTTCTCCTCATCATTGGCGCGGCGGGCGCCGTCGCCTTCGCGCTTATCCGCGGGCTGCACGCTTTTGCGAACTTGCGTCCGGCGGACGTGGATGAAGCCGGTCTGCCTAAGTCACTCACGGTGCAGAATAAGATGATGTTTGCGCGGGTGAAGTGGCAGGCGATCACCATTGCACTGATCGCCATATTGGTGCTCGTTGCCGGATCGCAGTAATTCCGTCTTATGGTTAAGCTGAACAAGATTTACACACGTACCGGAGACGACGGCACCACCGGGCTGGTCGATGGCTCACGCGTTTCGAAAACTGCGTCACGGTTGCATGCCATTGGTGAAGTTGATGAGACAAACTCCGCGCTTGGTGTCGCAATTCAGTCGCTCGCCGCCGATGAAGGTCATTCGCCCTTGGTAATCGAGTTGCGCCGCATTCAAAATGACTTGTTTGACCTCGGCGCCGACATCGCGACGCCAGGGGAGAGTTTTGTGCCCTCACCTATGGAATTGCGCGTAGTTGCGTCACAGGTCGAATGGCTTGAGGCGGCGATCGATAATGCTAATGCGCAACTTCCGCCACTAACCAGTTTCATCCTGCCGGGTGGCAGCGTACCTGCCGCGTATATGCACATGGCGCGGGTGACTGCGCGCCGTGCGGAACGTGCATTGGTCGCAGCATCGCTTGATGTGGCGATTAACCCGCAGGCACTGAATTATCTCAACCGCTTATCGGATTATCTTTTTACACTATGCAGGTTGATTAACGCGTCGCGTGGCGGCGACATTCTGTGGGTGCCGGGCGCATCGCGTTGACGACAAACTTCAAGGGTCAGTTTTACGGTTCTTAAGTTTATGGTAGCCGCTGAGCTTCTGTCTCTCTATCGCTTGCGACCACATGACCCGAGTGCGTCTAAAATGAATTTGTAATCAGCCTCGGCCCGTCCTGCAATCTCGCTACTTGCCGCTTCGATTCGGTCGGCGGGAAGATCACGGGGCAACCCGCATGCGAGGCGATACCATAATAACGTAAAACGTTGCGGCGCGGTTGCCGAGGCGTCGATGACTTCAGCGGTCGACACCGCCCACTGTTTTTGCTGGCCGGGCCGACTGAGCACGGTCAGGGTCAAAGGCTGATCCGTATCCGTTTTAAGAAATATCTGTGTTTCGCCTTCGCCCAACATGGTTCCCACACTGTGAAAGGCATTTGCAATTGACATAATGCGCCGCGGCGCATTCAATTGAACTGCTTCTTTCGTGATATCACGCACCAGCGCGTCGTTATTGAGGCTGAATAGTGCCAACGCGTTTGGGCGCGATAACTGGATCTCGCCTGGACGATTGACGACCTGTCGCCCGAACAGGAACATGCGCCGCTTCTTTAATTTTGGAATTTTCCCCTTCGTATCTTTTTGCATATCAAGAAGGAAACGTACCCGCGGGGTGGTGCCGCCATCGCCGCGAATCAACGCCATGACGTCAGCATTGACGAGCAAGCGCTGGAGCGCCGTAGGTACGCCAACGGCTTGGTCTGCGGAAACTTTTTTAACGTCACGCACCGTAACGTCGATGATTAGAGAAGATATTACCACTAAATCGGCAATGTCCGCATAGCTTGCTTGTTCAGCTTCAATGCTAAATTCCGCTGGGGAGACAATCGAGTTTTGCGCTGATACCTCGGCGCCAAGTCCCAGAAAAATCAGAAACAAACTTATTCTCGCGTGCATTAATCGCATTAAACTTCCCTTTGTTTGGCCACCCTTTGACCGCGAATCCACCGTCCTCACATTGTAGCATAAAGCCGTGCTGTCCATGAATTGTAGGTGAAACGCAGAATCTGGATTGCTTGGCATGATATCGTTGGCTAATGATCCGTGGAATCGATAAAAAAAAGATTTTTAGATATCGTATGGGTACATAAGAGGCACGTGAAGGCATGCTGCTGTTATGTACTGTTTTGTTTTGAAGGTAGGAGAGTTGTTTCCGCATGGCATATGCTGATCAAGATGGGATGGGCACGAACCGTTTGGTTTCTGTCGTCATTGTACTACTTCTTCACGCCTTTCTCGGTTATGCCTTGGTGACCGGCCTCGCATATGATGCGGTCATTTCCATCAAGGAAAAGATGACCGTCGTAGACGTGAAGGTAGAAGAGCCACCCGAAGAAGAAGAAGAGCCACCACCAGAGCCCGAAAAGCAGATCGAGCCCCCGGTTGTCTCGCCTCCTCCGATGGTGGTAACGGTGACGCCGCCGCCAACTATCCGTACCGTTGATACGCCGCCGCCCGCTGCACCGATCGTGCCTACGGCGGCCCCGCCAGCACCACCGGCGGTAATTTCTGCAGCAAAGCCGCGTGGTAACCCAGGCAATTGGGCAAACACGAACGACTATCCGTCGCGTGCATTGCAACAGGAGCGTGAAGGAACAACTGGCTTCCGGGTCACGATCGGGACAAATGGCAGGGTTATTGATTGCTCGGTTACTCAATCGAGTGGTCATGCCGATCTCGACGAAGCAACCTGCAAGAATATTAAGCGCCGTGCGCGCTTTACGCCGGCCTTACGCAACGGTGAGCCCGTTCAAGGTTCCTACTCGAACCGCGTGCGGTGGCAGATACCGAAATAATTTTGTGGCCCGGCACGATTGGAAGCCTTTGTACCCGGTTGTTTTTGCTAGTAAGTAGTGTTTTTTGAGAGGTAGTTAAAATGTCGATTTTGTTTCTGACCGCGGCCGGTGCCGCAAACCCAGATATGGCCGCGCAATTCGGTCTTATTCCCGCACTGAATGAAGGTGGCCCAATTTCATGGTTCCTCTTCACTGTCATGGTTATCATGTCGGTGTTCTCGTTTTACATTTTGTTCACCAAGCTTTTCGAACAGCAGAAGGTGATGAACCAGTATAAAGAAGTCCGTGCGCAATTCTGGCGTGCAGCAACGCTTGAAGAAGGCTCATCAAAGCTCGAAAAGAACAGCGCATATCGTCAAGTTGTAGACGACGGTATCGCAGCACAAAAGCAGCACAGCCTTTTGACCGACCCAGTTGAAGCACACGACTGGTTGCACGGCGCGATGACCCGTTCGGAAAATGCCATCAACAATAAGCTCGCGGGCGGTCTTCCGTTCCTCGCAACGGTTGGTGCAACTGCTCCGTTCGTCGGTCTGCTTGGTACGGTTATTGGGATCTACTCGGCACTGATCAAAATCGGTATTGCCGGTCAGGCCGACATCGGCAAGATCGCTGGTCCAGTTGGTGAAGCTCTGATCATGACTGCAGTTGGTCTGTTCGTTGCTGTTCCTGCTGTTATTGCGTATAACTGGCTTCAGGGACGCAACAAGACGATCGCACGTAGCTTGGCTTCTTTCTCAAACGATGTGCTTGGTTACATCTCTTCGGGTGGTCGCCTGAAGCCTGCCGTTACTGCAGTAGCAGGCAAGCCAGCGCCAGCAGCGGTTAAGAAGTAAGGTTGGGTGCGGGCTGCGTTTGCGCGCAGCCCATCCGCCGGCATGTGCTGGCGCTCGATTTTTGACCCAATTTAGCTAGAAGAGGATTGGCCAATGGCAATCAGTTCAGGAGGAGGCGGCGGCAATGATGCGCCAATGTCTGACATCAACACGACGCCGCTCGTCGACGTCATGCTGGTGCTCCTCATCGTGTTCCTCATCGCAATTCCAGTAGCCATTCAAACGGTGAAAATGGACATTCCGATCGTCAAGTTTGAGCCAACCAAGGCAAAGCGTGAAAATGTTTTGTTGTCAGTTACAACAACTGATGCTGCTGGACGTGACCCAGGTGACCCCGCATATGGGGGCGCAAGCCTGTATGGTCAGTGCCGTATTTACTGGAATATCACGCCGGTCGATTCGACCGAACTGGTGGATCGTGCTGCAAAGCATTTGAAGGCCGAATTTGAAAAGCTTGGTGGCCCAGAAGCCGCTGCTGCTGGACAAATCTTGCCTGAAATGTTGCCTGAGGCCCATATCCGTGGTGACATCAACACGCCCTATCGTTGCATCGGTGGTACAATTTACACCATGCAAATGGCTGGTTTCGCGCGCGTCGGGTTCATTTCGTCGCCATTCGAAAACGCGAATGTCCAGTAAGCAATTTAAGGAGCAATCATCATGGCAATGAGTGGCGGTAACGATGATGGTGAGCCGATGATGGAAATGAACACGACGCCGTTAATCGACGTCATGCTCGTTCTCCTCATCATGCTGATGATCACCATCCCCCCGGTTTCGCACGCCGTAAATATCGATCTTCCCGTTAATGACCCTAATGCGCCTCCACCCGAGGTTCCGATTGATCCTGTGATTAACAAGATCATCATTTTGCCGGATAGCACTATTCAATGGAATGGCACGCCAGTGACGTTGCAGCAAATGGAGCAGTATTTGGTGCGGACCCGGTCGATGACGCCAGAGCCGGAGCTTCAGTTCCAGCCAGCCCCAACGGCGCCTTATGACACCGTTGATAAGGCACTGGTCTCTGTGAAGCGCAGCGGCATTACGAAGTTCGGATTTGTCGGCAACGAACAATATCGCGTCTTCGGTAAGGCAGCGCGTGAGGGGCGGTAGTTTAAAGACTTCGAATTAATAGACATGGAAAGGGCGGCGCAGAAGTGCGCCGCCCTTTTTTGTTGATGCGCTGCGGCCGCGGTCTGAAACGCCCAGCCGAAGCTTTTTGGTCATTTAGGGCAACGAAAGCCGAAGCCGTCGCTGTAGCGCCAGAGGGCCGCGTTTCTCGCGATAAATCGGGCGTCGCTCCAGCGCAGGCTAGAGCGTATCTCGCCTCTCGTTTTCAACCGAAAAATGTGATGGGTCCCAGCCTCCACTGGGACGTCGTTGTTTGGAAGCGAGTACGGCGTTGAAAGTACCTATGTCATGGCTCCCTGCTAAATTATTCCCCGCGCGAAAGCCGCGTCATCAATATGGCGGCCCGCTTCGCTTGACGCTTGATACTAGCGAGGTCCACGGTTTCGCCGGGAGCGTGGTCGCCTTTGCTGTAAACGCCGAGGCCCACAAGACCATCCACGTCATTGGCTACGAAGCTGATATCGCCAGCGCCGCGCTTCAACGGGTCCAGCACGGGCTGCTCGGCAAGGCCAAGGTCGCGGTTCACGGCATTAAGGCGAGCGAGAAGTGCCTTGTTGCCCTCCGTCGGCGCCATCGCAGGATAGCTTCCCGGGTCAAAGTTGATCGTCGCTTTCGTTTTGGGGGCCGATGCAGAAACGATGGCAAGCATTTTCCCCCGAACACGTGCGCTTTGTTCTTCGGACAAAGTCCGGAAATCGCCGCGCGCAATGGCCAAGCCGGGGATGATATTCGTCTTGCCCTTCGCACTCACGCGGACGCCATCGGTATCAACGTTCACCTCTTGCCCGGCTGCGACCAAGCCGACGTTGAATGTTAAATTCGGCTCCGGTAGCTCCAAACGGAACCTATGCAGGATGCGCGCAAGTTCAAAAGCAGCGCCATCGCCATAAGTGGTATCGAATATCAGGGAGCTGTGTCCTGTGACACCAGACACCTCCAATTTCCAACTGTTTGATGACCGTCGCGATATGACGCCCATGTCCTTGCCATTATCAATCGAAAGCCCCTCAAAATCGAGCGCTACATCGGCTGTTTTCCCCGCCGCGATCAACGGTGCGCGTGTGACGTCAATCGGGTCGCCGGCGTCCTCCTCATCCCCCGTCATATGTATTTCTATGCTTGCGTCCTTCAGCGCACCCGCCGCTTGCATCGCGCGCAGGGCAGACACGATGACGACCATGCCGCCCTTGTCATCGCCTGCGCCTGGGCCAACCGCTTGTTCACCATTGCGGACAAAGGTCTGGAATGGGCTATCTGCCTCAAACACCGTGTCGAGATGGGCAATGAGCAACAATTTCTTCATGCCCTTCTTACCCGCCTTGGTCGCGACGAGATGCCCCGAACGCCCCGCCTTCGCCATATCGATCCATTCTACCTTGAATCC
>CALGEE010000533.1 GCA_937881525.1 uncultured Sphingomonadales bacterium
GACATATTCTGGTGCTTCACACAGGCGATACCTTGGCGGATTTCCTTGCGTTGAACGCCGGCCACATAGCCAAGCATCCCCATTTTGCCGAAATAATCCTTGGCGAGGTTGTCGGTACTGAGCGCTGCCGTATGGTAGGTTGGCAGGGTGATGAGATGGTGGAAAATGCCGGCGCGCTGTGCTGAATCGCGCTGGAAGTTCTGGATGCGCACATCGGCTTCAATCCCAAGCGCAGTCTCATCATAGCTTGCGCTCATCAGATTTGCGCGTTCGTAGGCGGAAACATCTTGTCCTTCAGCGGACCATGCATCAAACACCTGCTGACGGAAATTCAGCGTCCAGTTGAAGCTTGGCGAGTTGTTGTAGGCAAGCTTTGCATTTGGAACGACTTCGCGAATGCGGTCTACCATGCCAGCAATCTGCTCAATGTGAGGCTTTTCCGTTTCGATCCAGATCAGGTCCGCGCCATTCTGAAGCGAGGTGATGCAATCCAATACGCAGCGATCTTCGCCAGTACCGGAGCGGAACTGGAAAAGATTGGAGGGCAGGCGCTTTGGACGCAGCAGCTTTCCGTTGCGGTTCAAAATAACGTCGCCATTTTGGGCTGTAGTTGGGTCAATTTCTTCGCAATCGAGGAAGCTGTTGTACAAGTCGCCCAAGTCGCCAGGAGCGGTTGAAATGGCGATTTGCTTCGTTAGGCCTGCACCGAGAGAGTCCGTACGTGCGACGATGATGCCGTCTGGAACGCCAAGTTCTAAGAAAGCGTAACGGCAAGCGCGAATTTTCTGCAAGAAATCTTCATGTGGCACGGTGACTTTGCCGTCCTGGTGGCCGCATTGCTTTTCGTCGGAAACTTGATTTTCGATCTGCAAAGCGCATGCGCCAGCTTCAATCATTTTCTTAGCCAGAAGATATGTGGCCTCGGCGTTGCCAAAGCCTGCATCTATGTCGGCAATAATGGGTACGACATGCGTTTCGTGGTTCTCGATTTTGGCCATGGTCGCTGCCTCGCGCGCCGCATCATTTTGGCTGCGGGCGTCGTCGAGGTCACGGAACAAAATGTTGAGTTCGCGGCTATCAGCTTGGCGCAGGAACGTATAAAGTTCTTCAATGAGCGCTGGTACGCTTGTCTTTTCATGCATGGACTGATCAGGCAGTGGGCCGAATTCACTACGCAAAGCGGCAATCATCCAACCTGACAGATACAAATACCGCTTTTTGGTTGTGCCAAAATGCTTCTTAATGGAGATCATTTTTTGCTGGGCTATGAACCCGTGCCAGCAACCAAGGGACTGCGTATATTGTGCAGGGTTGGCATCATATGCAGCCATGTCATCTCGCATGATCTTGGCAGTATAGCGCGCAATGTCCAGACCAGTCTGGAAACGGTTTTGCAACTGCATCCGCGCTACAGATTCCGCGCTGATGGAATCCCATGTTCCCTTGTGCGCAGAAATATGCGCGTTAGTTTCGTCGATGAGTGACTGGTACGACATTGACAATTCCTTTTTGTCGAATGGAGGATAGACGCCGGTGTCTCACCTCAAACCATGTGAATAACGAGTCAATTTTGTAATATTTGTTGTATTATTGTATGAATAAGCTACCGTTTTTTTGTCGTTTTGTAACTTTATTGACAAAGGTTGGTCATGGCAGAAGAAAAGTTATTTGCGGGGCATTCTGTCCGCAGGATCCGCCGCGCCAATGGCTTAACGCAAGGGGCAATGGCTGAAGCCTTAGCAATTTCGCCGTCTTATCTTAACTTGATTGAGCGTAACCAGAGGCCGCTGACGGCCACACTGCTTCTAAAACTTGCCCAATCTTATGATTTCGATCCTCGTACGTTAACGGGCACAACCTCGGGCGGCGGGGTGGATGCCATCCGCCGAAGGCTTAATGACCCCATGTTCGCAGACCTCGATATTGACCGCGCTCAGGTAGAAGAATGGATCGCTGCTAGCCCTGATGCAGCAGAGGCGTTTGCCCGATCCTTTGACCGTCTGTCGGGCGGGTCGCATGGCGGAGCAGGTGGTGGGCAAATGGGCGGACATGGCGAGCCAGAAGCTATTGCCTCGGCGCGGCGTGAAATTGAGCGTTGGCGCAACCATTTCGCCGATTTGGACTCGCAAGCAGAGAGCCTTGCTGACGAGTTGCGCCTTACCAATGCGGACATTTACGGCGCCATCACCGAACGATTACGCGTGAAGCATCAGCTTTCTATGCGCATTCTGCCATTCGATGTCATGCCTGACCGATTACGGCGGCTCGACCTTCATGCGCGCCAACTTCAACTATCTGAACTTCTTGATCCTGCCAGCCGTACTTTCGCAGCCGCCTTGCAACTTGGTATGCTGGAAGCCAAGGCGGAAATTGACGCTTTAGTTGCTGGTGCATCTTTTACCGAAAGAGCAGCCGAACGCCTTTATAGGCGGCACTTGAGTAGCTATTTTGCAGCAGCCGTGATGATGCCTTACGCTCGTTTTCTGCGCGCATGCGAGGCAACGGGCTATGATATCGTGTTACTGCAACGACGCTTTGGCGCCGGTTTTGAACAGATTGTCCACCGCCTGACGACATTGCAAAGGGTGGGGCAGCGTGGTTTGCCATTCTTCATGCTGCGTATTGATCGCGCGGGGCAGAGCAGTAAACGCTATGCTGGGGCAAGCGCCTCACCATTGGTGGAAACGGATCGCCGATGCCCCTTATGGCAAGTGCATACTGTATTTGCACGGCCAGGAACCCTTATGCCGCATCTGGTCGAACTGGAGGATCAAAGCCGCTGGTTCACTTTGTCGCGAACTGTGCATCCACAAACCGCGGTAAGCGGCGGGATCGAGGCAGAGTTTGCCATTTGCCTTGGTATTGATGCCAAGTTAGCTGCGCCATTGGCCGCTGCGCGTGGGCTTGACCTTAACAACGGCGCCGCAACCGCCATTGGTCTTGGCTGTTCCGCTTGCACCCGCCCTGATTGTTCACAGCGCAGCGCACCGCCAGCAGGACGCGTACTTGTCTTCAACGAACGAGAAAGAGGCATGTCACCCTTCACATTCGACCGGAATAGCTAGTCTGTTGCGAAATCGCGCACTTTTTGGCTACTGCCGCGCGGCAGGATCATCACTTCGTTGCCATTTGTAACAATGAGTAAATTATCAACATTGTGCACAGAAACGCGGATGCCGTGCGTGTGAATAAGGTTGCCGTGGCTGTTATTCATGCGAATGGCGCCCCAGGTAACATTGCCATCCGCGTCCTTATGACCAATTTCGTGCAAGGCATCCCAGCTGCCGACGTCTGACCAGCCCATACTCACCGGCGCAACTGCGACTTTCGGTGCCTTTTCCATAATCGCGTAATCGATGCTGTCCGAGGGACAGGCCGCAAAGCTGGCTGCGTGGGATGCCAGTGATCGCCAATACGCTCTGCTTTGGAGATAGCGTTACGAACCGCTGTGTCCATCGAAGGTGCAAACTGCTTTAAGGCGTCCAATCAGGCATCTGCGCGAAACAGGAATATGCCGCCATTCCATAAATGGTCACCACTTTCGATCATGGCCGCAGCCCGCGTGGCATCGGGCTTTTCGACAAAGCGCTTTACGTCATGAACGCCCGCCCCAATCTCGGCATCCATTTGGATATAGCCATATCCTGTCTCAGGCCCCGACGGATTGATCCCGTAAGCGGCCAGCCAGCCATCTCGAACTTGCGGCACAAGTGCATCCGTTGCGGCGTGAAATGCCGCCTCATTGGTAATGACATGGTCGCTTGGCATCACCAGCATAAAGCTATGTGGTGCGTCCACGAGTAGCGCTGCCATGGCGATCGCTGGCGCTGTGTTTCGGGCGCAGGGTTCAAGCAAAAGCGTTGCTTCAGTTACTCCAATCGGCCAATTGGTCACGAACGATATTGGCATGTGCCGCATTAGCGGCGATCAGAGGTGCTGCAAATTGTCGGCGGTCCTTTACACGCAAAACCGTAAGCTGGAACATTGTGCGCGTATCTGTCAGCGCCAAGAACTGCTTGGGGGTTGCCGGTGTCGATGATGACCAAAGCCGTATACCGCCGCCGCCCGATAAGATTACAGGAGTTATAATCACGAGTTTTCCATCTTTTAGGACATTGGGGAATGCCATGTTCCAGCCGATGTTCCGCAATCGGTCAAACGCGAATAAAATACTTTCTCCAATGGTTATTGGTAAGACAGTATAAAGTTAGCGGACGCTTTACTGTGCTGTTGGATGCTAGCCATGCTGACATGGACGCGGCGCGCTGATCAGGCTATATGAGAAGCGTACACAATGTGCGATGTTTTTTCTTAATTTAATCTAAAGTTGCAACGTTAAGCCTTAATTGCGGGGGCTAATTGAGCGCAAGCAATTCTATCGGATCAATTCCCGCACGCTGCATCTGCGCTTTCACGTCTGGCCAAATATTCTGTAGGAAATTTTCACGTTCAAAGCTGCGCAATTTCGCAGTCGCGCCGCTGGCTACGAACAGGCCTACGCCGCGCTTGACGTCTACCAGGCCGCTGTCTTGAAATAATAGATAAGCCTTAGCCACTGTAAGGGGGTTGGCACCATGATCTGCCGCGAAAGCGCGCACGGAAGGGAGCATCTGACCCTCTTTAAAATTACCATCAAGAATGGCCGCCGCAATCACGTCACGCAATTTCAAGTAGACCGGCTTTACATCGTTTTTCATCACATGATTACTGCCATAATACACTATGGCGCGTCAAGCATGCCTAAATGCCATTAGTCATGGCCACTGACGCATAATGTCTCCGGGTATGGGCCGCGGACGCTCTTCAAGCGCGAGCGCAGGGGTTCCGATAAAAAACATGCCCGCGATCTTCTCCTCGCCTAGACATAGGCTGTCGCGAACCATGGGATCGTAACTGGCCCAACCTGTAATCCAACTTGCTACAAAGCCGTGCGCATGTGCCGCGTGGATAAGGTTCATGGCGACTGCGCCAACGCTCAATTGTTGTTCCCAAAGCGGGATTTTAGCGCTTCGTTGCGGCGCAGACATAAGGAACACAAGCGTTGGTGCCATGCGCGCCGACGCTGTCGCTGCGTCTATTTGTGCAGGCCGCGCATCTGGATTGGTAGCAAGGAAGGCCTCAGTAAGCAGTTTGGCAAAAGCTTCGCGGTTGGTGATTTCGACAAAACGCCAAGGGAATAACTTCCCATGATCGGGTGTGCGCATTGCGGTTTGTAAGATCCGGTCGAGCGTTGGCGCGTCAGGGCCGGGGGTAGCCATATCGCGTGGTTTGCCAGAGCGACGGGTTTCCAAATAGGCGGTTACAGAAGAAAGATCGTTGAACATTCCGCTCCCTTCGACGAAATTCGACCCCTTCGGCAATAAAATTCTTCACAGGCGCAGTTTTTTCGGTAGGTTCCGTTGCAACAGTTCCCATCAGGGGACATCAAACATAACAGAGACGAGGGGTTCGCTCGATGGCGACATCATATGCGCAAGATGGAGATGCGGCAGGGACATTCCTTGGCCATCCCAAGGGGCTTTTTGTATTATTCTTTGCTGAAATGTGGGAGCGGTTTTCTTATTACGGAATGCGCGCACTGCTCATTTTCTATCTGACGAAGCATTGGTTGTTTTCGGATGAAAAGTCCGGGGTCATATACGGCGCGTATACGGCATTGGTTTACATCACACCTGTTCTAGGCGGTTATCTTGCGGATCGGTATCTTGGGCAGCGAAAGGCTGTGACCTATGGCGCTGTTCTGCTAACCTTTGGTCACTTCCTCATGGGATTCGAAGGTTCTGGCGGACAGGATGCGGCGTCGCTGAACATCTTTTGGCTCGCTTTGGCTTTTATCATCGTGGGTTCGGGCTTTTTGAAGGCAAATATCTCAGTCATCGTTGGGCAGCTTTATCCTCGCACGGATGTGCGCCGTGATGGTGCCTATACCATTTTCTACATGGGCATTAACCTCGGCGCTGCACTCGGGGCGCTGCTCTGCGGTTATCTGGGCGAAACTTTTGGCTGGTCTTATGGCTTTGGCGCAGCGGGCGTAGGCATGTTGCTTGGTCTTATCGTTTTCATAGTATTTAAGCCGTTGCTACTTGGTCGCGGTGAGCCGTTAAACCCTGAGGCGTTGAACAAGACCGTTTTGGGCATCAAATTAGAATGGCTGCTGTATCTTGTTGGCCTTGTCGCAGTTGTCGTCTGTTGGTGGCTTGTCCAAAATCAGGCAGTCGTCGGCAGTTTGCTGGGGGCTGCGGGTGCAATCTTAGTGGGTTATGTTTTGTGGACAGCGGTCCGGAAGCTAGAGCCGCACGATCGAGACCGCATTTTTGCAGCGATGTTCCTCATCATCGGTTCGATCCTTTTCTGGGCATTATTTGAACAAGCCGGTTCGTCGTTGAACCTGTTTACGGACCGACATGTGGATCGCTCGGGCGTGCCAGCATCTGTTTTCCAATCGTTGAACGCGATTTATATCGTCTTACTTGCCCCGCTGTTTGCATGGCTTTGGACAACGCTGGGCCGCAAGGGGCTTGAACCTTCGGCGCCAGCCAAGTTCGGGCTAGGTATAGTTCAGCTTGGTATTGGCTTTTTGGTGCTGGTAGCTGGGTCCGCGGCTGCTGGTGATAGCATGGTGCCTGTATTGTTCATCTTCCTTATTTACCTGTTTCACACGACTGGGGAATTATGCTTGTCGCCTGTTGGCCTGAGCGCAATGAACCGCCTTGCTCCTGCACATCTCGCATCGCTAATCATGGGGACATGGTTCTTCGCATCGGCAACTGGCAATTTTGTTGCCGGTTTGATTTCGGCAGCTACGGGCTCGGAAGCTGCATCCGGCGAAGGTGCTGGCCGTGAAGTCGTTATGGCTGTGTATAGCCAAATAGGTTGGATTGCGATTGGCGTTGGTATCGCTGTTGTCGTCATCTCGCCTTTCATCAAGAAACTGATGCACCTCGACAGCTTGCGTGATGACGGGCCTCTCGAAGGCCAAGCTTAGGTAGGCGGACCTATTGCTACTGGCGCTCGATCTACAAACCGGAGTTAATTTATGGCAATCTCGAACCCATGGCGCAGTGCTTATCTTGTGCTTCCACTGGCCCTGATGGCGTGTTCCAACGCCGAAAGTCCGAATACAGCGTCGTCCGCACCTGTCTCGAAAGCAGCGCAAAAGGTGCCGGCGCCGTTCCCGTCGACCTACAAAGCCTATCCAGGAGTTGCCACGGCCATTCGTAATGTCACCGTGTACGATGGCGAAGGCGGCAAGATCGACAATGGCGTGGTATTCATGTCCGCCGGCAAGATTAGCAGCGTTGGTGGACCTGAAACAGCCATTCCAGCAGGCGTGATGGTCATTGATGGGACGGACAAATTTGTAACGCCCGGCATCATTGATATTCACTCCCATTTGGGTGACTATCCCACGCCATCAGTTGAGGCGCATAGCGATGGCAACGAAGCCACATCGCCCACAACGCCCGAAGTATGGGCCGAACATAGCGTATGGCCGCAAGACCCGGGTTTTAGCCGCGCGCTCGCCAATGGCGGCGTGACGGCGTTACAGATATTGCCGGGTTCAGCGAACCTTATGGGTGGCCGGTCGGTAGTCCTGAAAAACGTCTATGCCCGCACTGTACAGGGCATGAAGTTCCCCGACGCGCCTTATGGTATGAAAATGGCCTGTGGTGAAAATCCGAAGCGGGTCTACGGAAGCAAGGGGCGGATGCCATCAACGCGCATGGGTAACATCGCCGTCAATCGGCAGACATGGATCAATGCGCAGGAATATAAGAAAAAGCGCGATAGCGGCAAAGAATATACCCGTGATCTCGGGCTTGAAACGCTGGCTGGTGTTCTTGATGGTGACATTTCGATCCAGAACCACTGCTACCGTGCCGACGAAATGGCGCTCGTTCTCGATATGGCCAAGGAGTTTAGCTATAAGGTATCGACGTTCCACCATGCGGTAGAAAGCTACAAGATTGCTGACCTGTTGCGAGATAATGGGGTTTGTTCGGCAGTATGGGCGGATTGGTGGGGCTTCAAGATGGAAGCTTATGACGCGATCCCTGAAAATGCCGCCATTCTTCAAAATACCGGTGCGTGTGTGATTATCCATTCGGACGATGAAAATCAGATTCAGCGTTTGAACCAAGAAGCTGCAAAGGCGCAAGCCGACGGCCGCCGGATGGGTATCAACATCAGTGATGCTGAGGTCATCAAATGGCTGACCTACAACCCCGCAAAGGCTTTAGGCATATCGGATAAAACAGGAAGCTTAAAGCCCGGCAAAATGGCCGATCTGGTTTTATGGAACGGCAACCCGCTGAGCGTATATGCGCGGCCAGACAAGGTGTGGATCGACGGCGCGTTGATGTTTGATGCAAGCAATCCCAAAATACGTCCGGTCAGCGATTTCGAGCTTGGCCAACCAGGTGAAGGAGATGTGAAATGAGGCATTTTCTGTACGCCGCTGCTGCTTTGGCAGCATTCGCTACACCCGCCGTGGCCGAAACAATTGCAATCACGGGTGGCCGCGTCGTCGTCGGTGACGGCACTGCGCCAATAGACGGGGGTACAGTTATCATCCGCGACGGGAATGTTATTGCCGCAGGTGCAAGCGTAGCTGTGCCAGCAGATGCCCGCCGTATAGATGCAAAGGGCAAGTGGGTGACCCCGGGTGTTTTTGCAGGCTTTACGCGGCTCGGTCTGTCTGAAGTCGACGCCGTTAAGGGCACCAACGACAAAAGCGGCGGCAAAAGCGGGTTTTCTGCTGCCATCGACGTCGCACCTGCCATTGATCCGTTCCGTTCGCCATTCGCCGTTAACCGCGCTGCTGGTGTTACCCGCGCCGTGGTCGCACCTGAGGCCGCAGAGAGCATTTTTGCGGGGCAGGGCGCCATTGCTGATTTGGGCGCTGACTCAAATCCAGTGACCAGGGCACGCGCCTTCCAATTTGCCGAATTTGGTGAGGACGGGGCCGCGCTCTCGGGCGGAAGCCGCGCGGGAGCGCATCTGCATTTCCGCGCCATGCTGCGTGAGGCGCAGGATTATGCCGCTGGCCGTGGTAATTTCGATGATGAGCTGTTGAAGGCTGAAGACGCAAAGGCGCTACTGAATGTGCTTCGTGGTGAAACGCGTTTGTTGATCCACGTTGAGGGCGCAAATGACATGCTGCGCTTGATCGAGCTGAAACGCGATTTTCCTTCGGTGAAGATGGTTTTTGTCGGCGTCAGCGAAGGTTGGCGTATTGCTCCCCAATTGGTGGAGGCGAGGATTCCGGTTATTGCATCGGCGCTCAATGACTTACCTGCAACGTTCGAAATGCTCGGTGCGACGCAGAGCAATATTGGACGTATGAAGGACGCGGGCGTTCAGGTTGCGATTGGCATGATCAATGACCGCGACTCCCACCAGCTGCGCTACACCACGCAATATGCAGGCAATATCGTTAGTCTGCAATTTGTACCCGGCGCAACGGGGCTGACTTGGGATGAGGCATTTGCCGCAATTAGTTCGGTTCCAGCAGATATCATGGGCGTTGGCGACCGTTTCGGAAGCTTGAAAGCCGGTAAAGCCGCAGATGTCGTCATCTGGGATGGCGATCCGCTGGAGCTCTCCACCGCGGCTACAACAGTGTTCATCGACGGGGTGGAACAACCGCTTACCAATCGTCAGAATCGCCTCCGTGATCGTTATGCGCGGCCAACTGAAGGCGATTTGCCAAAGGCGTATGACCGCTGATGAGATGAAATGTTTTAAGGGCAATATTGGGAGGCGGTGGTATCGGTTATGATCAGTTATCTAGCTCTCACTTCCGCTAGCCTTTTGTTTGTCGGAACACATTTCCTCATGTCGCACCCATTGCGCGCACCTCTTGTGCAACGCTTTGGGCCAAACGGCTTTATGCTTGTCTATTCCGCTGTTTCGCTTGTGACATTTGTGTGGATGGTCGTCGAATTTGGTCGTGCGCCCAAGGCAGAGGGTCTTTGGGCCGTTGGCGATGGCATCTGGGTGGTTGCAAGTTTGCTGACTTTAATCGCCGCAGTGTTGCTGGCAGGATCGTTCATTCGTAACCCGTCACTACCTGGCGTCCCCGCTGCCTTTGCAGCGCAACCGCCATTTGGTGTGTTTAATGTGACCCGTCATCCCATGATGTGGGGTTTTGCCTTATGGGGTATCGCGCATATTCTGGTGGCACCGCGACCCGATAACTTTATCTTTATGGGCAGTCTGATTTTCCTCGCTCTGGCCGGTTCGAAGGCACAGGAGATGAAAAAGCGTGCAATGTTGGGTGGTCAGTGGGCGGCTTGGATCCGCCGCACGCAATTCATAGTCCGCCCCGCAGGCTTGTTAAGCGTCGGGGTAGGACCATGGATTGCAGGTTTGTTACTTTGGGCTGTCGCGACATGGGCGCACCCTGTCTGGGGTGTCATAGGAGCGGGTCTCTTTCGGTGGATCGACGTTTAAAGCCGGACCATTTTCATGCCCCGCTCGCCATAACGCGGCCCTGATGTTCCGCCGCGTGGAGCGGCTAAGTCGAGTGTGGCGAGGTCATCGGCGTCGAGCGTAACGTCGCTTGCCTTTTCACTATCTTCCATTGTGACCCGCCGCTTAAAACCGGGGATCGGTACAATATCATTGCCTTGCGCCAATATCCAAGCCAGCGCGATTTGCGCGTGGGATGCTTCATGCTTGGCTGCGATCTCGCCGACGACGTCAACGATCGCGAGGTTGGTCGCAAAGTTATCACCCTGAAAACGTGGGTCCTGCTGCCGCCAGTCATTCTCCGGAAGTTCGTCAAGGTTTCGGAATGCGCCGGTCAAAAACCCACGACCAAGCGGCGAGTAAGGGACAAAGCCGATACCAAGCGCGCGACAAGTCGGCAGGATCTCTTCCTCAATATCGCGTTCCCACAGTGAATATTCGCTCTGCAACGCCGAAATCGGGGCCACGGCAGCGGCGCGACGCAATGTTTCAACGCCAGCTTCGGACAGCCCAATATGTTTGATTTTGCCTTCGGTTATGAGGTCGGCCATCGCGCCGACCGTCTCTTCGATAGGGATGCTGGGGTCAACGCGGTGTTGATAATATAAGTCGAGGCAGTCAATACCTAATCGCTTCAATATGCCTTCAATCGCTGACTTTGCATTTGCGGGTGATCCGTCCACGCCGACGACGTCGGCGCCGTCAAATTTGAAACCGAATTTGCTGGCAATGATCAGTCCATCGCGCTTGCCCTTGATGGCTCGGCCAACAAGTTCCTCATTTTGGAACGGTCCGTAGATTTGTGCCGTATCGAAAAAATTGATGCCAAGGTCGATGGCGCGGTGGATGGTCTTAATAGCCTCATCGGGGTCGGCATTTTTACCATAAGTGATATTACCGTCTTGGACCATCGGCATGCAGCCGACGCCAAGTGCAGATGCCTTCAGTCCATGGCCGAGTTCACGATAGTGCATTAGCCTTTTCCTTTTCGGGGGCTTCTATGACTGAAGCAAGAGCGACGTCCATCTGCACATTACCGGTGGTGCGGAAAATGTCAGGTAGCGTCTCAACGGCAATTAACAGCGCCAGTGGTTCAATCGGGATGCCGAGTGCCAAGCAAATTGGGGCAATGGAAGTGACGAAGCTGACCGAGCCGGGCAGACTTACGGCACCCATCGACGTTAGCGCGGCAATGAAGATTGCAAAGCCATAGTCGAAAGCGTCGAGCTCAACCCCAAACCAGTTTGCAACATATAGCGCTACGGCCAAGTTCATGGCTGGTCCGGTCACCCGCAGTAAAGCAACGGCCATAGGCAAAACCAGACCTGCGGTCGATTCGCGAACACCAAGCGCTTCGGCCTTTTTTAGCATCAGCGGCAGGCTTGCGAGCGACGATTGAGTCGACACCGCAAATGCCTGCACGGGGGCGATTTGCCTTACAAATTCTCCGAGGCGCACCTTGCCAGCAAAAACAGCTATCGGATATGCGAAAGCACCCACAATGATGCCGACAATAGAAACTGTGACGATATAATGCGCAACGGCCTCTAAGGCCGCGAGCCCAGACCTGGCCCCAACAACAAAGGCCAGAGCAAATACGCCAATGGGTGCAAGTTTCAGCACCCACTCGATCACAATGACCATGGCGTCGGCAAGCGCGCTAAAAAATCTGGCCATTTGCGCGCGTGGCCCTTGCGCAAGGCGGGTCACTGCAAATGCAAAAACCAGCGTGAAGATTAAAAGCGGGAGGATCGAATCATTTGCCGCCGAAGATATGGGATTGGTGGGAACCAATGCGACGATAAAATCACGCAATGGCGGCTGTTCTGCGACAGCAGGAACCGTTGTAAGCGCTGCGCGAAGCGCAGCAGCGCTCTCCGTTGGCATGGGCCATAGGGACAGCAACGCAGGTGTAAGCACCGCACCCAAGACGGCTGAGATAACCATAAGGCACACTATCCAAAACACGGTGCGTGCCGCCATCGGCCCCGCGCGCGCTGCTTCCGCGCTTTTTACAATGCCGGTCACGAGCAACGCTACCACGAGAGGAACGACCGTCATCCGAAGGCCGTTGAGCCAAAGAGAGCCGACAATGTCCAGCCAATAGGCAATTTGTACCCCAATGACGGGGGCTTGCGCGGCGGTGAAAACTCCAAGGGCAAGACCGATGAAGAGCGCGAGAAGAATGCGAGTAGCATTTGACATAGCGACGGGTCTTGCCAGCCAGTCGCTCCCTATGCAAGGGAGAGGCTAGGCAGCGCGAAAAAATCGATTTGGACGCGCAAAAGAGCAGGAACAAAAATGGCGCGCAAATATTTCGGGACCGACGGCATCAGGGGACGGAGCAACGCCGGAGTTATGACACCGGAAATGGCAATGAAAGTCGGCCAAGCAGCAGGCACACATTTTCTGCGCGGGGGGCACAAGCACCGCGTTGTCATTGGTAAGGACACCCGCCTGTCCGGTTATATGATCGAAAATGCGTTGGTGGCGGGCTTTACCAGTGTCGGTATGGATGTGGTTCAGTTTGGCCCGATCCCGACGCCTGCCGTGGCCTTGCTGACTCGGTCGATGCGCGCAGATTTGGGCGTCATGATTTCTGCCAGCCACAATCCCTACGAAGATAATGGCATTAAGCTATTCGGGCCTGATGGGTACAAATTATCGGATGCCGATGAATTGGCGATTGAGGCTTTGCTGGATGTGCCAGTTGCTCTAGCTGATGCGGCTGACGTCGGGCGTGCGCGCCGTATTGAGGATAGCCGTGGGCGTTATATTCACGCGGTAAAAGCTTCGGTGCCTGAACATATCCGGTTTGACGGACTGCATGTGGTACTAGATTGCGCCAACGGAGCCGCTTACCAAGTAGCGCCGACTGCGATTTGGGAGCTTGGCGCGAAAGTGACGCCGATTGGCATTGAACCAAATGGCAAGAATATCAACGACAAGGTCGGATCTACGCATATCGCAACGCTGCAGGAAACTGTGGTGGCTGCTGGCGCGGATATTGGTATCGCTCTTGATGGCGATGCAGACAGGCTTATCGTTGTGGACGAGCATGGCCGCGTGGTCGATGGCGACCAGATCATGGCGCTGCTTGGCTGCGCTATGAGCCGCAGCGGCAAACTTACTGGCGGGGGGATCGTTGCGACAGTGATGTCCAACCTTGGCCTTGAACGGTATCTTGAGAGCCAAGATTTGCGCCTCATCCGCGCGAAGGTTGGCGACCGCTTTGTCCTCGAAGAAATGCGCAAGCACGGTATCAATGTGGGCGGTGAGCAATCAGGCCATATGATCATGCTGGACCACGCCACGACAGGCGATGGCACGATCGCAGCGTTGCAGGTGCTTAACCAACTCGTCGCCAGCGGTAAGCCGGCAAGCGAGGTCCTGCACCTGTTTGATCCCGTTCCCCAATTGCTCAAAAATGTGCGCTTTTCGCGTGGTAAGCCGCTCGATAATGCGAACGTCCAGACGGTGATCGCAAAGGCGGAAGCGGAGCTGGCTGGCAATGGCCGCTTGGTTATTCGCCCATCGGGAACAGAGCGCGTCATTCGCGTGATGGCAGAAGGTGACGACGCCGTTCAGGTCGAGCGGATTGTTGACAGCATATGTGACGCCGTCAGGGCCGCTGCATCCTGATGGCCAAAGGCACCCCCGCTCGCATTTTGATTATCGCTGGCTCCGACAGCGGCGGCGGGGCGGGAATTCAAGCGGACATTAAAACCGTCACAATGCTTGGTGGTCATGCAATGACGGCGGTCACCGCGATTACCGCGCAAAATACGCTTGGGGTCGATGCGGTGCATATGATTCCTACGCAAATGGTCATGGATCAGATCAGCGCCGTCGTCAGCGACATTGGCGTGGACGCAGTCAAAATAGGCATGATTGGCAATGCTGAGACTGCGCATGCGGTGGCGGACAGTCTGTCGGACCTGTCTTGCCCAATCATCTTCGATCCCGTCATGATCTCGACCAGCGGAGCTGCGCTGGCGGATGGGGATACCATCGCCGCGTTTGAAAGGCTTATGGGGCTTGCAACTCTGACTACGCCCAATTTGCCTGAGCTTCAGGCTTTGGGTGGCAAAGATGCTTTGCTGGCGCGGCGTATTCCTTTGCTGATTAAGGGCGGGCATGCGGATGGCGATGATATCATCGACGAACTCCATCTCGCGCCGCGGCAAAGCGAAAGCTGGAGTAACCAACGGATCCAAACGCGCAGCACGCATGGTACAGGGTGCACGCTGGCTTCCGCTATCGCAGCTGGCTTGGGGCAGGGTATGGAGCTTGTGCCCGCCATCGCACGCGCACGGCTGTTCGTGCGGCTTGCGCTGCTTGATGCGCCGGGTCTCGGACAAGGGCATGGCCCAATGGGGCATCAATCGGTGCGTGAGGACGCAATGGTCGCAGGCCTGTCGCTCAATCACGTCACTTTGGGGTGCCGTGATTATGCGGCCTCGGTGGATTTCTACAAGACGCTTGGGCTTCAACAGATAGTTGACAGCCCGGGCAATGGTTATGCGCGGTTTGAAGTGCCCAATGGCGTGACTTTCTCCATTCACCAAAGTGACGATATTGCGACATCAACTGTGGTGTGTTTCGAAAGTAAGCGGCTCGATGCTTGGGTCACGGAGCTGTCCAGTCAAGGCTATGCCTTTGAACAGATGCCGCAAGACGAGATCTGGGGCTGGCGCGAAGCAAAGTTGCTTGATCCCGCCGGGAATATGGTTTGCCTCTACAGTGCAGGCGAGAACCGCCGCTATCCGGCGTGGCGGATGTGATCGTCGGTGTGGACGAGGCAGGGCGCGGCCCGCTGGCAGGCCCTGTAGTCGCGGCGGCCGTGCTTCTATGTAAACCGCGTCCCTCCGGCCTGGATGACAGCAAGAAACTCACCGCTGCGCGCCGTGCCGAACTTGAAGCAACGATTAAGCGCCGCTGCCAATGGGCCGTTGGGGTGGTTGATGTTGAGGAGATTGACCGCCTGAACATATTTGGCGCGACGATGCTGGCTATGACTTTGGCCGTCGATGCCTTGTGCGCAAAGCTTGGCTGCGATCCCCTTGAGGTGCTTGTGGACGGCAATATGACACCCGCTGGCCGCCGCCCCGAATGGCATTGGAATGCACGGGCGATTGTTGGCGGCGACGCTATTGAGCCGTGTATTTCAGCGGCGTCCATTATTGCTAAAGAACATCGTGACCGGATGATGTGTTTTGCGGCACAGAAGCATGCGCAATATGGTTGGGAAAAGAATAAAGGCTATGGCACGCCAGACCATCTTGCAGCGCTTCGGGCGCATGGGCCGACGCCTTTGCACCGGAAAAGCTTTGCGCCAGTGTCTCAAATGGTTTTGCTATAATTTTATTTGGCCAGTGAGTCCTTCGGGCAACACCACTAGGTGTTGAGTCTCCAAAGATTCGCCAGACTCCACATCTTGTGCCGGACTCGTTTCGTTCCGCCTAGATGATGGCTTTTTGCGGAACATCGCTACGGTTCCCTTGCGATCAACGTCCTTGACCCAGAGCCCGCGCTGAATCATCGCGGTCTGGTAAGCGCCAGAAGGAGCAGGCAATGGGTGTTATTGAGAAAATTAGACCAGCAACAAAAGCAATGTTGGCACCGGCACCTGAACTGCCACGCAATCAAATACTGCGGATGGACTGTATTGAGGCCATGCGCTCATTGCCAGATTGCTCAATCGATATGGTCTTTGCCGATCCGCCATATAATCTGCAGCTTGGTGGTGACTTGTTGCGCCCCGACAATAGCAAAGTCAGCGCTGTTGACGATGACTGGGACAAGTTTGCAAGCTTTGCCATCTATGACAAATTCACGCGCGCATGGCTGGCCGAAGCGCGCCGCATTTTAAAACCAAATGGCTCGCTTTGGGTCATTGGCAGTTACCACAATATTTTCCGCGTGGGCACGGCTGTGCAAGATGCTGGTTATTGGATCCTCAACGATATCGTCTGGCGCAAGTCCAACCCGATGCCGAATTTCAAAGGCACCCGCTTCACCAATGCGCATGAAACCTTGATTTGGGCGTCAAAGAGCGAAAAGTCGAAATATACGTTCAACTATCGCGCGATGAAGACGCTGAATGACGAGCTGCAGATGCGGTCCGATTGGCTTATCCCCATTTGTGGCGGACAGGAGCGGTTGAAGCGCAATGGCGTGAAGGCGCACCCCACGCAAAAGCCTGAGGCATTACTGTATCGCATATTGCTAGCCTGTACGAAGCCCGGCGACGTCGTCCTAGATCCATTTTTTGGAACAGGTACAACGGGCGCGGTCGCACGCCGTCTTGGCCGTGACTGGATTGGCTGCGAACGTGAAGACGTTTACTGTGAAGTGGCCGAAGAGCGCATCGCCGCTGCTTTGCCGCTGGACGAAAGCGCGATCAAGACCATGCAGTCGCCAAAGTCTGCGCCAAAGGTCGCCTTTGGTCAGTTGGTTGAGGCCGGCTATTTGAACCCAGGCACGAAGCTGTTTGATCGTAAGCGGAGCTTTGAGGCGACGGTGCGGGCGGACGGGTCCATCATTTGCGGCGTTGTAGATGGTTCCATTCACAAAGTGGGTTCGACTATCCAAAATGCGCCAAGCTGCAATGGATGGACCTATTGGCATTATGCTGCCACCGATGGCGCAATGAAACCGATTGACGACCTGCGCCAAACCTATTTGCTCGCTACCGAGCCGTGACCCAAATCTATCTTCGTCCTACCGGCTTGGTGGAGAGCCCACAACGGCACGACGGAGAGAGCTTGCGTTTGGCAGGGACCATGCTTTGGTTCTCACAAATCGAGTATATCGAGCGCGCTGCAACTTTTACTCATCGGCGGCTGATAGCTGTTCATGAGTGGACTGATTTTACGGCGACGCTGTGTGACGCACACCGCGAACGCTCCGCGCTTCTGCTGGCACATATAACGTCCCCTCGTGCCGCGCTGCACATGGGTGCGCGCACCATCCGGTTTGATCAACCGCAGGTGATGGGTATCATAAACGCAACACCCGACAGCTTTTCAGACGGCGGCAAGAACTTTGAACCCGAAGTCGCAGTCGAGGCCGCGTTTGCAATGTCGACTGCGGGCGCCGCTATCATTGATGTAGGCGGTGAATCTACACGTCCTGGTGCTGCATTGGTCTGGGAACGCGACGAACTGGCGCGCGTTGAGCCGGTTATCCGCAGGTTGGCGGGTGCAGGTACCGCAATTTCAATCGATACGCGCAAAGCATTGGTGATGGAGGGTGCTGTGCAAGCGGGCGCTTTTATGATCAACGATATTTCGGCGCTCTTATATGACGACCGCGGTTTAGACGTAGCGCGCGGTAGCGACGTTCCTGTAGTCCTGATGCACGCGCCAAGCCAAAGCAGCGATCCGCATAAGGACGGCATCTATAAGGATGTTGTATACGACGTGTTCGACTGGCTTGAACAGCGCATTACCGCAGTCGAGGCCGCCGGCATTTCACGTGACAAGATACTGGTTGATCCGGGTATTGGTTTCGGAAAATCACTGGCCGAGAATTTAGCGATCATCAACAATCTTGCAATGTATCACGGCTTGGGTTGCGCGATACTGTTCGGCGCGAGCCGCAAGCGCTTGATTGGTGCGTTATCGAACGAAGCGGACGCAGGCAGCCGCCTTGGCGGGTCCATCTTCCTTGCTATGAAGGCAGTAGAGCAAGGCGCACACATCGTGCGTGTGCATGATGTAGCCGAAACCGTGCAAGCTATTCAGGTTTGGCGCGGCCTGCGCGATGCAAGATTAACAGTGACAATATAACCTATAGCTATTTGGCCACCTTGACCCGTGAGGCATTCACAGGCAGCTTAGGCAGGTTCGAGGAGAGTATATTATGCTTATGAAATATTTGGTTGGTTATATCGCAACGGGTCTCGCGTTTGCAGTTATCGACAGCGTCTGGCTGCGCAGCATGTACACGCGGCTCTACCAGCCTGAGATTGGCGAAATGATGATGAAGAATGGCTTCCGTTTGGGGCCAGCGGTTATTTTTTATCTGCTATATATTTTAGGGATGATGATCTTCGCTGTCGGGCCGGCTTTGCTCACGGGCAAATGGCAGACGGCGGTTGTTTGGGGCGCGCTGCTCGGCTTCTTTTGCTACATGACTTATGATCTGACGAACTACGCAACTTTGAAGGTGTGGAGCACGAAAGTAACGGTGCTTGATATCATTTGGGGTACATTTCTGACAGGATCGGCTTCGCTTGTAGGCTTCTGGATTACGCAATCTTTGTTGGGCAAGGCCCCTTAAACGGCCTCGCTTATCCCCGTGATCATCAAGCACTCAGTACAAGATTGACCGGCTGATACGCAGCCGGCGCGCAACCTCGGTCATACGAGCGCGATAACGATCCATTGAAGACGTTAGCAAAGCAAGTGGGTAAAGAGCCGATTAGGCAGTGACGATATTTTCTTTGCTCATCACGCTTGAGCATTGGAAAATGAGCGGTTAAGGCCTCCATGTAATAAAAGTTTATATGGAGGCTGTTTTGACAAACGATCACGACCTTGAACCTGCAAAAGAGACATATTCGAAGTTCATCACCCTTTTTAAATGGGGCACGGTGGTATCGGCAGCTGTCACGGCGCTTGTCGTTCTGATCATCGCAAGTCGGGCGGCTTAAGT
>CALGEE010000534.1 GCA_937881525.1 uncultured Sphingomonadales bacterium
CGACTTTCGGAGACTGGCGATCTGGCCGAAATCGGTCTCTGAACGCCCCGTGTCTCTTTCCATCCGCCCTTCATGGAAATCGAGGCGGATTCAAAAAGTGGCGGCTTTTCAGTGAGTTGATGAAATCGAACTACGCTGCAGTTGAAGTGGGTTCGTCTGCTCTCGGTGCGAACAGAGACGCCTGAAGGCGGCGTGGTTGTGCGGGTTGGTGCACACCTGTATCTCAACTTCACGGTGAACTCTTGCTTGACGTCAGCGCCCGTCGGACAGATTTAGGGGTTTGCGCAACAGAGGGTTTCTGGTTCATCGAAGCCACCATTGAGCGAAGATGAACAAGACATCCGGAACATCGAAGGCCCGCTTCATGGAGCCGTGTTATCTTCCTGGCCGGCGATAATCTGCGCCCGCAGGAATGCGGTCAACGATTGCATGGCGCTTGTCCTGGGCCGGCTGGGGGAGGTTAGCAGACGAATGTCGAAACTCAGTCCTGGTGCATCGACATCAAGGACGCGCAACCTGCCCGATGAGACATCGCTGCGCACGCTGGACTCGGGTGAACAGGCTATTCCGACGCGGGCCGCCACGAGTTCTCTCAGGAATTGATATTCCGTTGCCTGTGCGGCCGTTCGAAACCCCCGAATACCGGCTCTTGCCAAGATTGCATTGATGGAGCGGCCGAACAGCGATTCCGGGGGCGGGCCGACGAAGGGATACGCGGCAACCTCTGCTGGCGTTATGCGGCGGCGACGCGCAAGGGGGTGATCCGGTGCGACAATCAACAACAGATCCTGCTTGCCGATTACGGTTGACCGAAAGCCGCGTTGTTCATCGTTGGACAGAAAGCATCCGATGTCTGATCTACCCTCCCGCATGTCGCTTAGTACGTCTTCTTGCTTGCCCACCCTGACCACCAGTTGCGTGTCGGGATGCGCCAGTGCAAAAGAGGTCAATGCACGGTTCAAGGTAAAATTTGCTAATGAGCGCTGGCAGGAAACGACCACACGTTCACCCCCGGACGCTAACAGATTCATCACATCAGACCGCAGGTCCGTCGCCCGAGCCAACATGTCGCGAGCGTGAACCAGCACACTTTCCCCCAGATCGGTCAGTATCGGGCGACTCCCCCGGTGGCGCGCGAAGACCGGTCCTCCGACGGCACGCTCAAGCGCCGCAATATGCGCGCTGACCGATGGCTGGGCGATGTTCAGCTTGGCCGATGCTGCTGAGAAGCTGCCTGCTTCCGCAGCCGTCACGAACACTTCCAGACATCGCAGCGAGGCTTTGAGCATAGTCAAAGGGTATAGCCTTATAGCTATTTAATGTAAAGCCTCCAAGGGCGTTGCTTGAAGATCGCCGCCCGGGCACTTTGGAGTTCAAGACGTAGTTCAAATCGTGCGCCGTTGCGGGAAGGCGATGGAAGCCCGAGACAAAACAGAGAGGTTTGTGATGGCAGCGACAAACGTCGTGGGTGTCGATATCGGCGGTACGTTCACCGATCTTGTCGGCTATGTGGATGGCCACGTGGTTACGGCCAAGACATCGACAATTCCATCCGATCCAACCAAGGCAATCGAAACCAGCCTCGCGCTAGCAGGCTGTGCGGCGCCGTCGGTCGAGGAATTCCTGCACGGATCGACCATCGCCATCAACACCGTGCTTGAACGCAAAGGCGCAAGAATGGCCCTGATCACCACCGAAGGATTTCGTGATATTTACGCCATCGGTCGCTCGAACCGGATCGAGGCGTTCAACTTGTTCTTCCAGCGCCCCGAACCGCTGGTTCCCCGGCATTTGACGTTCGAAGCAAGAGAGCGCATCCTCGCCTCAGGCGAAGTGCATGTGCCATTGGACAGGTCTTCGATCGGTGAGGTCGTCTGGCAAGTTCTGACTTCGGGGGTCGACGCAGTCGCCGTCAGCTTAATCCATGCGTATGCCAACCCGGATCATGAACGCCAAATAGGCGCTGCCCTGCGCGCTGCAATTCCGGGGCTTTTCGTGACCCTTTCCCATGAGATTCTGCGGGAGTATCGGGAATACGAGCGCACATCGACGACAGTCCTGAACGCCTTTGTCGGACCGCGTGTAAGCGGCTACCTCGGTCGACTGAGTTCGTATCTCAGCGGCGCTGAATTTCCCGGTAAGGTTCATATAATGCGCTCCAACGGCGGTGTCATGTCGTTGGAACTGGCACGCGAGCAACCAGTGTCCATGATGGAATCCGGTCCGGTCGCCGGAATGATCGGAGCAGGCGAACTGTGTCGCCTGCTGGGGATCGACCGAGCGGTGGGTTTCGACATGGGTGGTACCACAGCCAAGTCTAGCCTACTGACGAACGGTGCCCCGACCATCGAAACGGGCTATGTCATCGGCGAACCTGCCACTGGTCAGCCAATGCAGTTGCCGGTGGTCGATATCGTGGAGGTGGGCGCGGGTGGCGGTTCGATCGCCTGGGTTTCTGCGACAGGTGGTCTTCATGTAGGGCCGCAAAGCGTGGGGGCAGATCCGGGGCCTGCCTGCTATGGCAAAGGATCGCCCAATCCAGTCGTCACCGATGCCGACTTGATCCTCGGACGCATCAATCCGCAACGCTTCTTGAATGGTGGAATGCCGCTGGACGTGTGTGCTGCACGGGCGGCGATGGTGGACAAGGTCGCAGGTCCTTTGGGTTTGGGGGTCGAGGCCGCGGCGCTGGGTGTCACGCGCATTGCCGATGCCGCCATGTCGCTTTCCGTCCGAGCGGTTTCAGTCAATAAGGGCGTTGACCCGCGCGATTGTGCGATGATTGCATTCGGCGGGGCCGGGCCCTTGCACGCATTGGCCATTGCTCGCGAAATCTCCATCCCGACGGTCATCATTCCCAAGCTGCCGGGCACTTTTTCGGCTTTAGGCATGTTGATGGCCGCCTGGCGGCAGGATTTCGTGCAAACCCTGGTGGGCCGGGTGGGTGATCTGGGCTCTGTAGACGTCGCCGGCGTCTTTGCCGAACTCGCCGCGGCTGGCCAACAAAGGCTTGAACTAGACCGTGTGCTAGCGCCCTCGGTAACTTTCGCTTATCAGGTCGATTTGCGCTATGTCGGTCAGGAGCATACTCTGCCGATCCCGGTATCCGGCCCGGACGATCTGATCAGGGACATCAGTGGCGTTCGCGAGCGGTTCGACCGCGAGCACGGCAAACGCTACGGTCAGTCTGCGCCCAATGAAACGATCGAGATCGCAGCGGTGCGGCTAGTCCTGACAGCACCGCGTGAAGACAAGGTCGCGCAGAGCTGGCTGTCAGAGCCGTGGGTGGCCTCGGGCGAGGCTGAACTTGCATGGCGCGACGTGATCTTTGACGACCCTGCCAAACCGTACCGCACCCAGATCCTGTGGCGTCCAGCGCTGGCGGCAGGTGCCCAGTTCACTGGGCCCGCCGTTATCGAAGAGCCAAATTCGACGACGTTGATCCACCCCGGCGACCACGTCGTCGTGACGGAACACGGCCATCTGCGCATTACCGTCGCGCTGTAAGGAAAGGTTGCGACCGATGACAAACCCTACCTGTCACATCCCGTGAGATAGTATGGCTGTTTCTTGAACAGGTTCGGCCTGA
>CALGEE010000535.1 GCA_937881525.1 uncultured Sphingomonadales bacterium
ACACATATCCGTCGAGGATTTGACTGTCAGTCAGCGCACATAAAGCTGGATCAGTGCTGTCAATTGCAACAAGATCGGCCAGTTTGCCCACACCGATGATACCTGCATTTCGCCCAATTGCCTGCGCCCCGCCCAATGCGGCCCCGCTATAAAGTGTCTCACCGGTTGATCCATCGTTACGGACCAGAACATTGCGTTCACGGTGCTTCAGACGTTGTGAATATTCCAGCAGGCGCAATTCTTCAGCCAACGCGATGTTTACGTTGGAATCAGTCCCGATGCCAATCGCACCACCTGCATTCAAATAGGTCGCGCCGTTGAATATTCCGTCGCCAAGGTTTGCTTCGGTCACAGGACAAAGGCCCGCAACTGCGCCGGTTTTGGCCATTCTGATAGTTTCGTCCTCTGTCATGTGCGTCGCGTGGATCAGGCACCAGCGTGCATCGACGTCGGCATTGTCCAGTAGCCACTCAACAGGGCGTGCGCCAAGAACCTCCAGCACGTTTTCGACTTCTTTGGTTTGTTCGGCGATATGAATGTGAATTGGCCCGTCGCCGTGGCTCTGCGTGATTTGCGCAAGATCATCGGGTGACGTTGCGCGCAGCGAATGGGGTGCAATGCCAACCTGTGTGTCGTGATTGTGCGACGCTGCGATCGATCTGCACTGATCGACCAAATCGGCAAATTGATCCACCGTATTTCCAAATCGAAGCTGCCCACCCGCCAGTGGATGTTGCCCGACACCGCCGTAAGAATACAGAACGGGCAGGTGGGTCAGGCCGATCCCTGTCGTCTTTGCTGCCGCCATGATTTGGTTGGAAAGTTCGGCCCGATCATCATAGGACTTACCGCCGGGCGCGTGGTGAATGTAATGAAATTCACCGACGGCGGCGTAGCCGGATTTCTGCATCTCCATGAACGCAAGTGCAGCGATCGCGCCGATCTGGTCGGGCGTCAGGTGATCAAGGAAGCGATACATGAGATCGCGCCACGTCCAAAAGCTCTCGCGGCCCGTTGCGCGAAATTCAGTCATGCCCGCCATTGCACGCTGAAAGCTGTGGCTGTGCAGGTTCGACAGTGCAGGCAACAAAGTATCAACACAGATGTCGTCTGCCTCGGTTTGAACAGACGTCTCTATTTGCGTGATTTTTCCATCGTGCAGGGTCAGGCGGACATCATGAGCCCATGTAGATCCGATATAGGCGCGTTTTGCGAAAACTTTCATTTTGCGACTCCATTATGAATGGACATAAAAATCTTAAGACCATACAATTTGCCTGACAAGCCGTTTCTGACTATGAGGAATCAATTGCCTTATTCTATCCTAACCAACGGCCACATCGCCATGATGTGCCACGACAAACCATCTTATGAGTCCGGTGATGCAGACACGGTTGTCCTAAGCGGCGATACGGTTGCTTGGGTTGGTATGTTCGCAAGTTTGCCTGTCAAGTACAGCGACGGAACCGTG
>CALGEE010000536.1 GCA_937881525.1 uncultured Sphingomonadales bacterium
CCATGTGCGGACAAAATTGCTGCGGCCGGAAACGCGGGCCAAGCCCCGTCCGGTGCATTATAACACATGGGAATCGGTATATTTCGATTATGATATCAACAAGTTGAAAGAAATTGCGACCCGCGCCGCGGAGATCGGTGTCGAACGCTTTGTCTTGGATGATGGCTGGTTTGGCGGCCGCCGCCATGACCGCGCGGGGCTGGGCGATTGGACCGTGTCGCGGGACGTTTATCCCGATGGGCTTGGCCCCTTAGTCAAACATGTGAAGGGCCTTGGCATGGAATTTGGACTGTGGTTCGAACCCGAAATGGCTAACCCCGACAGCGACCTGTATCGCGCGTATCCCGATTGGGTATTGGGCTTGGAAGGGGTCGAACAAGTGCCATTCCGGTCGCAGCTTGCGCTCGACATTAGTCGGCCAGAAGTCGCCGATTATCTGTTCGATGCCATCGACGCGATTCTGCGCGATCATGAGATTCGCTACATCAAATGGGACATGAACCGCGACCTCAGCCACCCCGGCGGGCAGGATGGTACAGCCCGCGCTGTTGCGGAGGTTCAGGCGCTTTATGCCTTGCTAAACCGCGTCCGCAGCGCGCATCCGCATGTGGAAATTGAAAGTTGTTCCTCCGGTGGCGCGCGCGCCGATATGGGCGTTTTGGCGCATAGTGACCGTGTTTGGACATCCGACAGCAATGACGCGCTAGACCGCCAAGTAATCCAACGCGGGGCAAGCTTTTCCCTGCCTCTCGAAGTGTTAGGGTGTCATATAGGCCCCGCAAAATGTCATGTTACGGGACGGCGGTTGTCGATGGAAATGCGCGCGGCAACGGCATTTATGGGGCATATGGGGCTTGAGCTGAATTTGCTGACCGAGCGGGCGGCGGACCTTGATGTGCTCAAAAAAGCGATTGATTTGCATAAAAAACACCGGGCTTTGCTGCATGATGGTGATTTTTATCGTTTGACCAGCGCGCCACAGTTGATCGCCAACGGCGTTGTCGCGCGTGATATGTCAGAGGCGATCTATTCGGTCGCTTATGTTGCCAGTGATGCAAAGGTTTTGCCCGGGCGTTTGAAGTTCGACGGTCTGAATCCCGAGCGCGCATATCGGCTCCAGCTTATTTGGCCAACCAATTGGCAGGCGGTGAAAGGACCGTCGGCGATAGAGACGCTGAACCTGATCGGAGAGGGAGCAATATTCAGCGGCGCGGCGCTGATGCATCATGGGTTGCAATTGCCGTATGCTTTTCCCGAAACCTGCTTGCTGTTTTACGCTTCAGCGGTTTGAGATCTGTCTGCGCGTTCGCGCTGATAATCATCTTTCGTCTGCCGAACCTTTGCAGAGGCCATTGGTTTACATCGGCCCTGCCGCGCCCCATATCCGGCAGCAGAAAAGGACTGTAACTATTTCCCGAACCGCCGCCCAACATTGGATAGAGCCACATGCGCATGGCATTTATGTCAAGCCAGCCGATATGTGGATTGATCCGTCACGTCCCGCCGAGCGCGCGTTGGTGACGCATGGCCATGCCGACCATGCGCGCAGTGGTCATAAAGCCGTCTGGGCAACGCCAGAGACGCTGGCGATCATGGCGCTGCGTTATGGCACCGAAATGGGCACACCGGTGCGTTATGGTGACGGGTTTGAAGCAAATGGTGTGAAGATCAGCTTTCATCCGGCAGGGCATGTTTTGGGTTCTGCGCAAATCCTGCTGGAGCATGGGGGCGAGCGGGTGGTGGTGACGGGGGATTATAAGCGGCGCTTTGACCCCACCTGCGCGCCGTTCGAAGCGGTTGCTTGCGATCTTTTGATTACAGAGGCGACCTTTGGCCTGCCCGTGTTCACGCATCCACCTATTGAGGGCGAGATTGCCAAATTGCTCGCCGCGCGCGAAGCCAATGCGGACGGCTGCATCGTTGTCGGTGCCTATGCGCTTGGCAAGGCGCAGCGTGTCATAGCGGAACTGCGCCGCGCTGGCTTCGACGCACCTATTTATATCCACGGCGCGATGCAGAAAATGTGCGATTTATACGCAGCGCATAATGTACCTTTGGGGGAACTCATACTGGCGACCGGACTGGCTAAGGCCGAGATGAAAGGCGCGATTGTCATTGCGCCGCCCTCGGCGATGAATGACCGTTGGGCCCAAAGGCTGCCCGACCCGATTACCGCTATGGCATCGGGATGGATGCGGGTGCGGCAACGTGCGCGACAACGCAATGTCGAACTGCCGCTTGTTATTTCGGACCATGCCGATTGGACTGAACTGACGGATACTTTATTGGAACTTCGGCCAGCTGAAACATGGATTACCCATGGCCGCACCGACGCGCTTGGGCGGTGGTGTGAACTGCACCAGTTGAAGGCGCGCGCACTCGATCTTGTCGGCCGTGAAGAAGAGGATGAGGGCTGATGCAGGCATTTGCCGCGCTCCTCGACGGACTGATCTACACGCGGTCGCGCGACCATAAGGTCAGGCTGATTGCCGATTATCTGCGCACGACGCCCGACCCGGAACGCGGTTGGGCGCTGGCGGCGCTTGCCGGCACGTTAAGCATATCAACGGTAAAAGCTGCGGCAATTCGAGCCATGGCGGAAGAACGGTTCGACCCGATGCTGTTCCGCATGAGCCGGGACTATGTCGGCGATACAGCGGAAACGGTGGCCCTGATGTGGCCAGACGTCAGCCAAGACGTTGTCGCACCGACGGTGTCTGAAGTCATTGACGTGCTGAGCGGCACAAGCCGCGCGCGTGCGCCGGCGGTGCTGGCGGAATTGATGGACCGGCTTGACGCCAATGGCCGTTATGCGCTGCTCAAATTGGCGACAGGCGGCATGCGCGTTGGCATATCCGCGCGC